>NZ_JAFAGS010000070.1 GCF_019237635.1 Pluralibacter sp. | reverse complement strand
AATCGATTGTGAATAGTGAAACTATCATACGCGGCGGAAAACAAAAGCGCGTCACGCGGTTCAGGAAAAAACCTCGTGTTTACCCGCCGTTACGTTTTTCTTCGCACAATCCCACACAATGCCCCTTTGCAAGCGGCGATTAAATAGTATAAATACGCATTATCTTTCTATTTCACTTCATGGAAACTCTCCTTGAAACGTCGTCTGCTCATTCTTGCCGCACTTTGTGCGTCAGCGCTTCCTGCTGCCCAGGCCGCGCAAACTTCTGCGAACCCGGCTTTTGCGTCCGATGTCGTCGATCGATACGCCAACCATATCTTTTATGGCAGCGGCGCCACCGGTATGGCGTTAGTGGTGATAGACGGCAACCAGCGCGTATTCCGCAGCTTCGGCGAAACGCGCCCTGGCAGCAACATCCATCCACAGCTGGACTCGGTTATTCGTATCGCCTCATTGACCAAGCTGATGACCAGCGAAATGCTGGTGAAATTACTCGATCAGGGCGTAGTCAAATTAAACGATCCGCTGAGCAAATATGCCCCGCCGGGCGCAAAGGTACCGACGTATCAGGGCTCGCCGATCACGCTGGTCAACCTGGCGACCCACACCAGCGCCCTGCCGCGCGAACAACCGGGCGGCGCGGCGCATCGTTCCGTGTTTGTCTGGCCAACCCATAGCCAACGCTGGAGCTGGCTGTCTACCGCCTCGCTGAAGACCGCGCCTGGGTCTCAGGCCGCCTACTCCAACCTGGCCTTCGACCTGCTGGCCGATGCGCTCAGCACCGCGGCTGGCAAGCCCTATACCCAGCTGTTTGAAGAGCAGATCACCCGTCCGCTGGGGATGAAAGACACCACCTTTACCCCATCGCCGGATCAGTGCCAACGCCTGATGGTGGCGGAAAAAGGCGCCAGCCCCTGCGGCAATACGCTGGCGGCGATCGGAAGCGGCGGCGTCTACTCCACGCCGGGCGACATGATGCGCTGGATGCAACAGTTCCTGTCGTCTGATTTCTACACCCGCAACCAGCAGGCGGATCGCATGCAGACGCTCATCTATCAGCGTAGCCAGCTTACGCGGGTGATTGGTATGGATGTGCCGGGCAAGGCGGACGCGCTGGGCATGGGTTGGGTCTATATGGGGCCGAAAAAAGGGCATCCGGGGATCATCCAGAAAACCGGCGGTGGCGGCGGCTTTATTACCTATATGGCGATGATTCCACAGCATAACGTGGGGGCATTTGTGGTGGTCACCCGCTCTCCGCTCACGCGTTTTGTGAACATGAGCGACGGGATTAACGACCTGGTCAGCGAGCTGAGCGACAATAAATCGCGGCTGGTTCCGTCATCCTGACTCCGTCAATACTCAAGGGGTAAGCGATGTATGCGCACAAGCTTACCCTTATCCATCTCGATGTAGTTTCCCTGCCGCAGCGCCGACAGCACTTCGGCAATCACCGAGCGCGAAATACGCGTGCGCTGCTGGATATAGCTCATTACTCCGACGCTGGCCCGTAGCGATGACTCCCATTTCTGCATGGAATGCAGCGACTCGCGAATTTGGCTATAGGAACTGCGGCCGACCAGCTGGATATCCCGCGTTTCCACCACCCGATACTGCCAGCTCAGCCAGCAAAACGCCGCCTGCCAGAGTTGATGTTGTTCTATCAACGCCGCGCCTTTTTCAACATCCAGCTGATAGCCGTCGCAGGGCGATAACGCGGTAAGCTGATAGTCCGCCACGCCGGGAAATTGCAGACAAGGAAGCCCAAGAATCAGCGGCGCGGGGGAGATCCCCACCAGCAACTCCTGCTGCACTCTTGAGATTTTGACCGCCCCATGGCTGATCACGGTGATTTTTGCGTCGTCTGCGTTCGACAGAAGAAGGGTGCGTTGCGCCGCCAGGGAAAATGCTTTCGCGTCAGCGGCGAAGATTTTATCCAGAACAGCAAATGCCGATAACGGTTTAACAGCCAGCATTAATGAGTCACATCCTGTGTTAAAAGAAATGTCCGTTATAAAACCCGTGGATATAATCATCCATTTATACTGCAAGAGATCTCAATTATTCTATATAAAAAGATTAAATATGGACAGTGGTTTATACCACCCACAGAAAAACACAAATAATCAACAAGTTACAATTACACCATTTACCTGGGTAATATACTACACAGACGAATCACTCAATAATATATATGTCATTATTTATTATTACTGACTTACCTATTTCCCGTAGTGAATTGACACGCGTGATGGTAATGAAAAACATAAGCACCACTTTAGTGAAACACTTTATCCATAAATCAGGTAAACTCCTGGACATCGACCCAACAACATCAGGCCTCCTATGACAAACTTGATCGATCGTCCCCGTCGCCTGCGCAAATCCGCTGCGCTGCGCGCCATGTTTGAAGAGACAACGCTGACCTTAAACGATCTGGTGTTGCCTATTTTTGTTGAAGAAGAAATCGATGACTACAAGGCCATCGAGGCGATGCCGGGCGTCATGCGCATTCCTGAGAAACACCTGGCGCGCGAGATTGAACGTATCGCTAACGCCGGGGTCCGTTCCGTGATGACCTTTGGCATTTCACACCATACCGACGCCACCGGCAGCGACGCCTGGAAAGAAGAAGGTCTGGTCGCGCGTATGTCGCGCATCTGCAAACAGACCGTACCGGAAATGGTCGTGATGTCGGATACCTGCTTTTGCGAGTACACCTCCCACGGTCACTGCGGCGTGCTGTGCGATCACGGCGTCGATAACGATGCCACCCTGATTAACCTCGGCAAGCAGGCCGTGGTGGCCGCCGCCGCGGGCGCGGATTTTATCGCGCCCTCTTCGGCAATGGACGGTCAGGTTCAGGCAATTCGCCAGGCGCTGGACGCGGCAGGCTTTACCGATACCGCCATCATGTCCTACTCCACTAAGTTCGCCTCCTCGTTTTACGGTCCGTTCCGTGAAGCGGCGGGCACTGCGCTGAAAGGCGATCGTAAAACCTATCAGATGAACCCGCTAAACCGCCGTGAAGCGATCCGCGAATCGCTCCTGGATGAAGCCCAGGGCGCAGACTGCCTGATGGTCAAACCGGCTGGCGCCTATCTGGATATTCTGCGCGACATCCGCGAGCGCACCGAGCTGCCGCTGGGCGCTTATCAGGTGAGCGGCGAATACGCGATGATCAAATTCGCCGCCATGGCGGGCGCCATTGATGAAGAGAAAGTGGTTCTGGAAAGCTTGGGCGCGATCAAGCGTGCTGGCGCCGATCTTATCTTCAGTTACTTCGCGCTGGATCTGGCCGAGAAAAAGATCCTCCGTTGATGCCATTCGGGCGGGAGTTTCCTCCCGCTCTCATCCCCGATAAAACAGCCTGTCGCCTGATATTGTGTCGGTATGCCAGTTGTCGTTATCCGACTCATTGCGCCGTCAGATTGCGAACAAGAAACAGCCTTCCCCGGCGTTTTGACAACCTGGGGTTACGCGTTGTGATGAGAAAAAGAAACGGACGCCATGCCATAGACACCTCCTGCGAAACACCTTTTCAGCGTGTGCGCGCAGGCCAAATACTGCTATCAGCTAAAAGACATAACCAATCCCCTGTTCTTACTATAACCGCGCAGAGCGCACTCGCCAGCTCAAAGCCTTAACATATGTAAGTAAATTTTTCTTAACACATAAAATTCCAGATAAATACGCAGAAGTCAGACCATTTTATTGGTTATCTCACCAGTGACGCACATAATCCACCACCCTAAAGGGCAACTTTCAATATAAAACACCATTCAGTAACAGCAAAGCATTGCTCCTTTGCTGCAAGGAACGCATTCATGCAAAAGAAATACCTCGTTATGCTGATCCAGACAGCATTACTTTCCGGACTACCCGTTGTTTCCACCTCTGCGGCACAGTGCACCCCTGCCAGCGGCAACGTATCGTGTACTGGTACGGGCATGGTTGCGGGCAACATCGGCAACGGACGCAACACCAGCAACACGACCATTACCGTCGAGGCTGGCGTGGTGCTGGATGGCGGCAACGCGCCCGCCATCAGCCTGAACGATAGCAACACCATCACCGTAAACGGCACGGTGCAAAACAGCGCGCCTTCGAGCTCCAGCGGCCTGCTCAACGCAGGGGCCAATACTATTGAAGTGATCTCCAACAGCAACATCACCATTGAGCAAGGCGGCAAAGTGCTGGCCAACGGCACCTCAGGCAATGCTGAGGCGATCAACGTGATGGGGTTCGGCAACACCATTACCAACCGCGGCACCATTCAGAGTAGCGGAAGTTCGGCCGCGCTGTGGTTCGAGGATGATGAAGGACGCTACGGTCCCCCCACGGCCAAAAACCGCGTGGAAAACTTCGGCGTCATCGCCCGTGGAACCGCCCAGACCAGCACCGCGTCAGTATTCGGCACCAGCTCCCGTTCCGGCGGCGCCGGGATCGTCTTCGTCAACCACACCAACAGCAAAGTCATCGGCAGCCTGGCCTTTGGCCAGGGCGATGACGATCTTGAGTTCTACAGCAACTCGCTGGTGACCGGAAACATTAACGGCGGCGGCGGTGTGAATCGCCTGACACTTAACGGTTCAACCCATTCCCGCGATACGCTGCGCGGCGATATCTCCAACTTCACGACCCTCGATAAAAACGGCGAGGGGCGCTGGGATGTCACCGGCGCGCTGAACGGCTTTACCGTGGTCAGCGTTAACCAGGGAACCCTGGGACTGTCAGGGGATAACACCCGCTATACCGGGCAGTTAGTGATAAACCCAGAGGGCAATAACGATCCGACCGCCACCGTCGAGGCGCCAGCGCGCAGCCTGCCGGTACGCCCTGGCAACAATACCAACAACGTCGTCAACAACGGGATCTTGCGCCTGACCCAGGATAAAAATGAAACCTATGTCGGGCAAATCACCGGCAGCGGCCAGCTGATTAAAACCGGCCAGGGCACCCTGACGCTCAACCCGCAGGCGCCGGACGGCAATCTGTGGCGCGGCGGCACCACTATCCAGCAAGGGGCCATCGCCTTAAGCAAGGATAATCAGCTTGGCGCCGCCAACAGCGCGCTGACCCTGGACGGCGGCGGCCTTATTTTCAATAACCCGGTCGATCTTGCCGCCAGCCGCAGCCTCACGGTCACCGGCAACAACGGTTTTATTGATACTCAGGCCAACAGCACCAACGTGGCCCAGGCGATTAACGGCACCGGCACGCTGAGCAAGCGCGGCAGCGGTATGCTAAATATCACAGGCCAAAACCGCGATCGCTGGAGCGCTAACGTCGAACAGGGCATTCTCAATGTCGATGGCGCGATGGCGGGCAACGTGACCGTACAGAGCGGCGCCCTGCTGACCGGGAGCGGCAGCGTCGGTAACACAACGCTTAACACGGGTTCAACCCTGATTGTTGGTAGTTCCGCCGCGCCATCCGCCGCCGGGCCGCACCAGTTCACCGTCAATGGCGCCATACAAAATAATGGTACCCTGCAACTGTACCGTGAAAATGACAGCACGCTAACGAACAGACTGCAAATTAACGGCGACTATCACGGCGGCGACGGCAGCCTGCTGAAAATGAACACCCTGCTTGCCGGGGACCACGCCCCTTCCGATCTGCTGGCGATTACCGGCAGCACCAGCGGTAAAACCGGCGTGTCTATCAGCAACGTCGGGGGACACGGCGAACAGGCGCTGAACGGTATTAAGGTGATTGACGTCAAGGGCAACTCCAGCAGCCAGGCGTTCTTTCAGCAGGAGCGAATCGCGGCAGGGGCGTACGATTACTTCCTGACGCAGAAAGGCAAAAACTGGTACCTGACGAACCACGTTGAGGGTGTGGATGCGGAAGATCCAGATACCCCTGACGCGTTATCCGACCCAGAGGATACGCCGGAGTTTACCGGCAAAAAAGCGTATCGACCGGAAATCGGCGGCTATCTGGCCAACCTGCAGGCAGCCAATACGCTGTTCACCCTGACGCTTGACGATCGCGAAGGCGGTACTGAATACCTTGATCCGGTCAGCGGCGAAATCAAAAAAACGTCGATGTGGCTGCGCCAGGAAGGGGGTCATAACCGCTTCTCCGCCGCCGAAGGTCAGGTGAAAACCCAGGCCAACCGTTACGTTGTACAGCTTGGGGGAGAGATAGCCAACGGCAGCTTTAGCGAAACCGACCGCTGGGACGTCGGCGTGATGGCGGGCTATGCCAACCAGCAGGCCAACAGTCACTCCACCCTGACCGGATACCGGGCACGCTCGAAGATCGATGGCTATAGCGCGGGCGCCTATGCGACCTGGTTTGAGCAGGCGCAGGCGAAAACGGGCTGGTACGTGGACAGCTGGGCCCTGTATAACTGGTTCGATAACAGCCTCAGCAGCCCGGAGCAACCGGGAGAAAGCTGGAAGAGCCGCGGCGTGACCGCGTCGCTGGAGACCGGTCATATTTCGCAGCTGGCGCAGTATCAACGTACCTCGCTGTATCTACAGCCGCAGGCTCAGGCCGTCTGGATGGGCGTCAAAAATGCGCATGACCTGACGGAAGCCAACGGGACTAAAGTGCAGGACGTCAATAACGGTAATATCCAGACTCGCCTCGGCGTGCGCCTGTACCTGAAAGGCCACTCGGCGCTGGACGACGGTAAGTCCCGTGAGTTCAAACCTTACGTGGAGGCCAACTGGCTGCACAATACCGAGCGTTACGGCGTCCGTATGGATGGGGAAACCGTCTCTGTCGACGGCGCACGCAATATTGCGCAGCTCAAACTCGGGGTACAGGGACAAATCACGCCATCCCTTAACATCTGGGGCGGTACGGCCGTACAAATTGGCGACAACAGCTACAGCGATGCATCCGCCATGCTGGGCGTAAAATACCGCTTTTAAATAATCCGCTGCGGGCTATTTTTCTTTCACAATAGCCCGCATGACTATTTCACCACTTCTTTTTTGTTTAATTTTAAATTTATCCATTATCCAAATTTAAATTTTACAGCCAATTACATCGATGAAATGTAATTTATCTTTGAATGCTGGTATATTTGCCACGTTCATTCTTTTATGGTTTTCTGTACGCTGTCTTTCCCTGAAACGTTGTTAACTTTCTGGAAATATTCCTGGAGTTTTTATTATGGCCCTGGACTATATTGCTCTCGCAATTATGGTTGTGGTATTCCTCATTCTCTTCTACGGCATTATTGTTATTCATGACATCCCCTATGAGATCGCCAAACGGCGCAATCACCCTCACCAGGATGCGATTCATTACGCCGGTTGGGTGAGCCTGTTTACATTGCATGTCATTTGGCCATTCCTGTGGATTTGGGCCACTCTGTGGCGCGAAGACCGCGGTTGGGGGATGCATAGAATGGCGGCTGAGCAGCATGACATGCATCATCAGATGACCTCTCTGCTGGCGCAGGTTGACGAGTTAAAAAATGAAGTCAAAAAACTGAAAGCCAAGCCTGAAACAACATCTTCCCAGTCATCAGTGGAAGAGGAAAAATAATGGAAACGCTATTACTTCTTAGCTATACAGCTCTCTGCGTCGCGATATTTAAGATTTTTCGCATTCCGCTGAATAAATGGACAGTACCGACCGCCGTGCTCGGTGGCGTTATTTTCGTCGGTCTGGTCATTCTGGTGATGAACTTTAACTATCCGTTTAGCGAAACGGGGAAACAGGCCTACAGAACCGTGCCGATTGTTTCTCAGGTTCGCGGCATTGTCATCGACGTTCCGGTAAAACCGAACGTGATGTTGCAAAAAGGCGATGTGCTCTATCGCATCGATCCAACGCCGTTCCAGGCGCGGGTTGACGATCTGCGCGCGCAGGTCAAGGAAGCCAGCCAAAACGCATTATCACTGGACGCTGAGCTGAATCAGGCTCAGGCCGATCTGGGCAAATCGGTCGCCGACCGGGACCAGATGCAACGTGAATATGCCCGTTTTGCCGAAGGTCATGCCAAAGGCGCGTATTCCGATCAGGACGTCGATACCCGGCATCAGAACTGGAAAGCCAGCGAAGCCGCCGTTGCCGCCGCTAAAGCCAAAGTTAAGCAGGCGCAAAACAACCTGAACTCGGTGGTCAATGGTGAAAATACCAAAGTGGCCTCACTGTTGGCACAACTGCGTCGGGCGGAATTCCAGCTCGAAAGCGCCACGGTGCGCGCGCCATCGGACGGTTACGTCAGCATGGTCGGTCTGCGTCCTGGCACCATGTCCACCTCGTTGGGCCTGATGCCGGTGATGACTTTCGTGCCGACAGATCAGGAGCAGTACACCTACGTGGCGGCTTTTCGTCAAAACTCTACCCAGCGTCTGAAGCCGGGTTACCAGGCCGAGCTGATGTTCCCGTCCATTCCTGGCACGGTATTTAGCGCAGAGATTATTGAAGTACTTCCGGCAATTGGCGAAAGCCAGTTTCAGGGCCAAGGGCAACTGCTAACCACCGCTGACGTGGGTAAGCAGGGACGCGTCCTGGTGCTGGTGAAGTCGACCGACCCGCGGCTGGTCGATTACCAACTGCCGAAGGGTACGCAGGTGGAGGTGGCTATCTACTCCGGCTACTTCAAAGAGCTGGCGCTGATTCGTAAAATCCTCATCCGTATGAAGAGCTGGCAAAACTATATTTTCCTCGATCACTGATCCTTTTCCCCTCCTGCCCGTCAGGAGGGGTTTGCCTTATCCCGATTCTCCCCACCCGGCATGAATGACGGCAGACCGCAAATACGGTCGCGCCCGCTATTTTTAGCCTCATACAGGGCCGCATCCGCGTCGCTCATCAGTTCGGACAGTGAACGCTGCCAGCCGACCGATACGCCAAAGCTTGCGGTTATCTGAAACGGCTCGCCGTTTGGCCCCTGGAAGGCCAGCTTGCGAATTTCATTCTGAATACGCTGCGTGTAGCCCGCCGCGCTCTCATGCCCCTGAGCGCGGAACATCACCGCGAACTCCTCTCCGCCGAGACGGCCGATAACATCGCCCGGTCGGCTAAAGGTTTTAAGCATTGTCGCCAGCCGAACCAGCACTTCATCGCCCGTCGGGTGTCCCCAGGTGTCGTTAATCGATTTAAAGCGATCGACATCCAGCATGATGAACCAGGCCGGAAAATGGCGGCTGGCCTGCGCGAGCAGCGCGGTGGCCCGCGCATCAAAAGCCCGGCGGTTAAACAGGTGTGTGAGCGGGTCTTCTTCCGACTGTCGCTTCAGGGTCCTGCTCAGTCGGGTCTGCTCCTGCAGTTTGTCCCCCAGCGCGCCCAGCGAAGAGAACAGCTCCTGCACTTCTTCCGCGGTGCTATCATCCATGGGGGCGTCGAGCTGCTTGCCGGCAAGAATAGCGACGGCAATATCGTTCAGACGCAAAATCGGCCGCAGCACGCGGGCGCGGATATACAAAATCATCCCCGTCACCAGGGCATACAGCATAAGCAGGATTGCGGTCACCATCAGCAGGTGCAGCAGCGCCTCGCGCTCGGCGCTCACGTAATGCTTTTTCACCCCCGTCAGGTAGGTGTTGAGCAGTTCATCAAACGCGTTCACGCTGGCGTGATAGCGAAGCGCAAAGGTATCGGCATTGACGGCGTACGGCTCGCCGTTGACGCTCTGCGCCTGGAGTGTCTTGATAAGCGTCACGCCCTGTGCTTCAAAAATCTGCCGGGTGCTCTCCAGTTGCTGCGCGAAACCGGGAAGATAGCTGGTTTCATCGCCCTGGGTGCGTAACAGCCACCACAGCACGGTAATACGCTCCATCCCCCGGCTGACAGCCTCAATGTTTTGCAGCGGCAGCGGCGTTTGCGTCGCCAGCGGCACCAGAAGCTGCGACCCCAGACGTCCGGCGGCGTCACGCAGTTCGCCCAGCGACTGCGCGCGCAGGATAGGCCCCAGCGCCGACGGCTCCAGCAGCAAAAATGCCGACGTATGGCGAAACAGCGCTTCATGGTAAAAATCGGTCGCCGCCACCATGCCGTTAATGGTTTGCTGCGCCTCGACGGGGTCCGTCAGGGTATGGGCTCGAAACGCGTCCACCCGCAGACGGGAGCGTTCGAGCTCGTCAAGCGTGGCTTTCAGTAGCGCAGGGGACAGTAAATTCGCCGGTATCTTGTTGATATCGCTGTTGGTGGTCTGGCGGCTTTTCTCCAGCGCCTGCCAGGCGTCTTCTTTTTCGCCGACGGTGCTCAGCACCAGTTCGTTAGCATAGGCGCGTTCACCGGCCAGATCGTTTGAAACCTGTAAGGCGTGATAAAAATCATCGAATTGGGAGACGTTATTATGCGCGCTCTTCCACGCCGACCAGGAGCTGGAAAGCAGCCACCAGGATAACAAGGAGGTTAAGAAGAGAACGATCGCCGCTACGCTCCACAGGTAGCGCAGCACGTTTGAGGAGGGTGCCGTTTTTTTTATCGTTTTCATTACGTCCTGAATCCGTCGCGGCAAAAAGAGCACAATTTTCCATTATAACGGCTATTTTCGTACTCTCTTGCCGGATGGTGCCTACAGCCGCGTGATGCGCCGCGCCGCCAGCTCAAGCGTTATCAGCTCACCGCTGCGGATACCGTCTACTGCAGCCCCCATCTCACACAGCCAGGCGATAGCGGACTGGCGCGCCAGAATGGCGCCGTGGGACAACGCGCTGCCTGCCCGCAGGCAGATGCCGTTGACCCGGTCTGCGTCGAGCTGCAGTACCGTGGAGGGAAAGATATCGTCCGCCACAAGAATAGCCGATGCCGGAATATCGGCAAGCGAGGGCGGCGTTGTCCCCTGCAGGTGGCACAGCGAACGGTGCAGGATGTCGTCGATATCGATATAGCGCGCCTGCAGGTACGGATCGTCAAGCTCGCGATACTGCTGGCTCAATCCGCTCAGCACGTGATGCCAGGCCCACGGTGCGCAGCACTGCTCCGCACGGATAACCTCGCAGGCGGCGTCATAGAGCTCAGGGTCGTCAAGCAGCGTGTGGTGCCCGGAAAAAATCGCCGCGATATCCTCCGAAAATTTCGTCTCCGCCAGCGCGGTCAGCGCGCTCAGATCCGCAAGCGTCAGCGCGATGGCCTGCTGCAAACGCTGCTGTTCCCGGGCAGAATCGGAACAGGACTGGCGCTCAGGGAGAGCCAGCTGCGGCACGTTTGTCCACGCCTGGCCTGTCACCGGGTCGGCAACCGGCTTCCCGGCAGAGGCGTCGTTGCCCGGCGCAATCTCCTCGCCAAAATGGCTGGCCGCCAGCGCGTCAAACGCCGCCAGCGCCAGAGGGGTATCAGGACCGCGTGCCAGCAACCGCAGCGTGTCGTTGCAGCGCACCTGCAGCAGCGCAATCTGGTTGATGCTGTCCGGTTTGACGCATTTTCCGCCCTTTTCCAGCACCAGGTCGGCGTCAAAACCGGCCAGCGCCGCCACCAGCTTTGACGCCGGACGCACATGCAAACCGTTGGGATTTTTCACCACCACGCTCAACGACTGCGCATCCCCCTCTTCGACCGACAGCGCCGCTGGCGACGGCGCAGGCGATAGCGATGGTAACCCCAGCTGTACGCGTTTCGCTTCCAGTGCGTTCATCGCGTCGTCGATCACTTTCTCAATACCGGCGCCGGAAGCGGCGCTGACGGTCGCCGCCAACGTGCCCTCCACCAGCGGCGCAGCGCATAAGCGCACCTTGTCGGCGATCGCCGGATCGAGTAGATCGAGCGCCGTTTCCGCGCTCAACAGCGCGCTGCCGATATCCATCATCACCAGAACGTGGTCAGCGTCCGCCACCGATTCGATAGCCTCCATGACCTTGATGGGATCGGTGCCGATCGGGTTTTGCGGATCGTCAATGCCAGCGGCGATAGCAAGCTTGCAGCCATCGTCCATCAGCATCTGCCGGGCCAGCTCCCCGACGCCCTGGCCCAGTTGGGCGCTATGAGAAACAATTACCAGGTTTACCATCGCCTTTTCCTTACTCTCTTGCCGCCGCGGTCAGCATCTGCATCATAAACAACGCCGACGTTGCGCCCGGATCCTGATGGCCGATGCTGCGTTCGCCGAGATAGCTTGCCCGGCCTTTGCGCGCCTGCATCGCAATGGTGGCATGGGCCGCCGCTTCCGCCACGCCGGTAGCGGCCTGTAGCGCATCGGCAACTGACAGGTGCTGCTCGCTGGACTGGCGCAGCGATTCCACGACCGGCAGCCAGACGTCGCACATGGTTTTGTCGCCAGGCTCCGCTTTCCCGCGGTTAATCACGCCTTCCGCCCCTTCGCGCATCATCTGATACAGCTCCACCAGCGTCAGGCTCTGGTGCGCCTGCGCGCTTTGGGCGGCGCGAATGAAAAAGGTGCCGAACAGCGGGCCGCTGGCGCCGCCGACGTTGGAGAGCAGCACCATGCCGGTATTTTTCAGGATAAAGCCAATATCCTTGTCGGCGATGGACGGCAGTTTTTCGACCACCTTGCTGAAACCGCGGCGCATATTCAGGCCGTGATCCGCATCGCCAATCTCTTTATCCAGCCCGGTGAGGAAATCACACTGCTGATTGAAGACATCGCCGCAGCGGTACAGCCAGTCCACGACCTGTTCCCGATTCAATGACATCGTTAAGCTCCTTAAATTAGTGGCCCCAGCGCAGCGCGGGCGTATCGACCGGGGCGTCCCACAGCGCCAGCGTTTCATCGTCAACCTTCAGCAGGGTGATGGAGATCCCGGCCATATCCAGCGACGTGCAGTAGCTGCCGATAAGATTACGTTCAATGACGATCCCCGCCTGCTGGCAGCGACGCTCCAGTTGGTGATAAACGCCGTAGAGTTCGGACAGCGGCGTTGCGCCCAGGTTATTGACCAGCGCGATGACGCGATCGCCCCGCTGCAACGGCTGTTTTGACTGCGCGACGTCGAGCCAGACACCCTGCGCCGAATCCCACTGGCGCAGCGTGCGGTGATACGCGCCGTTTTCCAGCAGGGTGTCGAACATCTCATCCACCGTGGTATCCAGGGTGGTGAACTTACGGCGGTCAATGCCCGGCTCGCCGTGAATGCCGACGCCGAATTCCATCTCATTGTCATTCAGTTCAAAAGAAGGCTTACCGGCTGCGGGTACCGTACAGGCGTGCAGGGCGATGCCGATGGAGTGCCCTTGATTATTCAACTTACGCCCAAGCGCCGCGCAGGCTTCCAGCGAATCACCCCGCTCGGCGGCGGCGCCGATCAGCTTCTCCAGCAGGACGGTATTGGCCACGCCGCGGCGGCCTGCGGTATAGAGGCTATCTTTTACCGCCACGTCGTCGTCGACGACCACGGTCGTGACCTTCACGCCGCTTTCGTGCAGTAATTCCGTTGCGGTTTCAAAGTTAAGAATATCGCCGGTGTAGTTTTTGATGATCAGCAGGACGCCTTCGCCGCCGTCAATGCGCATCGCGCACTCAAACATTTTATCCGGCGTGGGCGAGGTAAAAATCTCCCCCGGGCAGGCGCCTGACAGCATTCCCTTGCCGATAAACCCGCAGTGCATCGGTTCGTGGCCGCTGCCGCCACCGGACAGCAGCGCGACTTTTCCCGCCACCGGCGCATCGGCGCGGGTGACGTACACCGGGTCCTGATGCAGCGTCAGCGAAGGGTGGGCTTTCGCCAGACCAGCAAGTTGTTCGTTCAGTACGTCATCCACACGGTTGATCAGTTTTTTCATTGTTAATGCTCCGTCGGAGGGTTGTAGGGTTATCGGAAAAGGTCATCGCCGATGAAATGATTCTGAATGAGTTGGCGCAAAAAAAAATGCCGCGAAAACAGGTTTCAATAAGGAACGTTAACAATGAAAAACGTTTCACAATGGAACGTTTTTTACGGCAAAAACGGCAAAGTGAGATCCATGGCGGCTTTATTGACGCCCGCCCCACCAACCCGCTTCACCGTTAAAAAACCGGTTTTTCCCCTCGCCTGTGCCATGCGTGGGGATATCTTCAGCAGCAACGCTCCCCGGGTGCCGGGATTTCCCCAAAAGTGACCGATCGGGATCGCAATCCTGATGCTTCGTGTGGATTTACGTTCCACAATGGAACATATTATTTTCCTTGGCGTTCCATTTAAGAACAAAAACGATAACGGTTTTTTTGTCGACAGCGCCCCCTACAGTAATGGCACCGCTTCGGTATCGCTCTGCAACCTGCTGACTACGCCGGTTCAGAGCAGAATATGCAACCATGTACTCTTGAGGGGTGACCAGAATGCTGAAAGTAATTCAATCTCCGGCTAAGTATCTTCAGGGGCCAGATGCCTCCGCGCTGTTCGGTCAGTACGCCAAAAATCTGGCAGAGAATTTCTTCGTCATTGCCGATGATTTTGTGATGAAACTGGCGGGCGAAAAAGTGCTAAACGGCCTGCATGAACACGACATTGCCAGCCACGCCGAGCGCTTTAACGGCGAATGCAGCCATGTGGAAATTAAGCGCCTGATGGCAATCCTTGAGCAAAAAGGCTGCCGCGGCGTGATCGGCATCGGCGGCGGGAAAACGCTGGATACCGCCAAGGCTATCGGCTATTACCAGAATCTGCCAGTGGTCGTGGTGCCGACGATTGCCTCCACCGATGCGCCCACTAGCGCGCTGTCGGTTATCTACACTGAGGCGGGCGAGTTTGAAGAGTACCTCATCTATCCGAAAAACCCGGATATGGTGGTGATGGACACGGCGATTATCGCCAGGGCGCCAGTGCGCCTGCTGGTCGCCGGGATGGGCGATGCGCTCTCCACCTGGTTTGAAGCCAAAGCCTGCTACGACGCCAGAGCCACCAGCATGGCGGGCGGTCAGTCAACGGCGGCAGCCCTGAGCCTGGCGCGCCTGTGCTATGACACGCTGCTTGCCGAAGGGGAAAAAGCGCGGCTGGCGGCGGAAGCCGGGGTGGTGACCGACGCGCTAGAGCGTATTGTTGAAGCCAATACCTACCTGAGCGGCATCGGCTTTGAAAGCAGCGGCCTTGCGGCAGCGCATGCGATCCATAACGGCTTCACGATCCTCGAAGAGTGTCACCACCTGTACCACGGCGAAAAAGTGGCGTTTGGCACGCTTGCCCAACTGGTGCTGCAAAACAGCCCACTGGAAGAGATTGAAACCGTGTTGGCGTTCTGCGAAAACGTCGGGCTGCCGGTCACCCTCGCGCAGATGGGGGTCACTGAGGACATTGCACAAAAAATTCAGGCAGTGGCGCAAGCCACCTGCGCCGAAGGGGAAACCATTCACAACATGCCGTTCCCGGTCACCGCACAGAGCGTGTATGCCGCGGTTCTGACGGCGGACCGTCTGGGACAGCGCTGGCTGGCGCGTTAACCTGCGTCGCCATCAGTTCCCGCCCCACCCCCGTGGGGCGGGCGTTACCGCATAACAGGAGAACCGTGATGGCGAGCGACAACCAGGGTGCTGACAACGAAGTCTCGGCGTTTATCGCCCAGTCCTGGCACCGCTGCGAGAAATTTATGCAGCGGGAAACCTGGAGTGCGCCGCACCAGGCCCAGGGGCTGACCTATGAGTCCATATGCCGTCGAAAAACGACGCTGCTGACCATCGGTCAGGCCGCGCTGGAAGACGCCTGGGAATATATGGAAGAGCGCCCCTGCGCACTGTTTATCCTCGATGAATCCGCCTGCATTCTCAGCAGTTCCGGTTCCCCCATCACGCTGAATCAGCTGGATAGCCTCGGCTTTAAGCCCGGAAGCTACTGCGCGGAAAGCATTATCGGCAGCGCGGCGCTCTCGCTTGCTGCCCTGCTCGGCCAGCCGGTCAAAACCTCAGGCGACCAGCATTTCAAGCTGGCGCTCTCGCCGTGGTCGTTTTGCTCCACGCCAGTCTTTGATAACCATGGGCGACTGTTTGGCTCCATCGCCCTGTGTTGCCTGCGCGAACATCAGGCGCCCTCCGACCTTTCGCTGACGCTGGCTATCGCCCGAGAAGTCAGCAACGCCCTGCTCACCGACACCCTGCTGATAGAATCGAACCGCCATCTCAACCAGATGTACGGCCTGCTTGAAAGCATGGACGACGGCGTGATGACCTGGAACGAACAGGGCATTTTGCAGTTTATTAACGTTCAGGCGGCGGCTCTGCTGCGCCTGGATCCGCAGGCAAGCCACGGTAAAAACCTCAACGAACTGGTGACTCTCCCGGCGCTCCTGCGCCGGGCGATTAAGCAGGCGCGCGGGCTAAAGCACGTCGAGGTCACGTTCGAAAGCCAGCACCAGTTTATCGACTCGGTGATCACGCTAAAACCGATCGTCGAGGAACAGGGCAACAGCTTTATTCTGCTCCTGCACCCGGTCGAGCAGATGCGCCAGCTGATGACCAGCCAGTTGGGCAAGGTCAGCCATACCTTTGAGCAGATGTCCGCGGACGATCCGCAGACCCGACGGCTGGTAGCCTTTGGCCGCCAGGCGGCGAGAGGCAGTTTTCCGGTGCTGCTGTGCGGTGAAGAAGGGGTAGGCAAAGAGCTGCTAAGCCAGGCGATTCATAATGAAAGCGAGCGGGCCAGTGGCCCTTATATCGCCGTAAACTGCCAGCTTTACGCCGACAGCGCGCTGGGACCCGATTTTATGGGTAGCGCGCCGACCGACGACGAAAAAGGGCAGCTTAGCCGCATGGAGCTTGCCCACGGCGGCACGCTGTTTCTGGAAAAAATCGAATATCTGGCGCCGGAACTGCAATCGGCGCTGCTGCAGGTGATTAAACAAGGCGCGCTGACCCGGCTGGATGCGCGACGGCTGATTCCGGTCGATATCAAGATCATCGCCACCACGACGGTCGACCTGGCGAACCTGGTGGAGCAGAACCGCTTTAGCCGCCAGCTTTACTACGCGCTGCACGCGTTCGAGATTGTCATTCCGCCGCTACGCGAACGGCGCGACAGCATTCCTGCGCTGGTGCAGACCCGGCTCAGACGCCTTGAGAAACGCTTTTCCTCCAGCCTGACGCTGGAGGACGATGCGCTGGCGCAGCTCACCGCCTACTCATGGCCGGGAAATGATTTTGAGCTCAACAGCATCGTGGAAAACCTCGCCATCAGCAGTGAAAACGGCCATATCCGTTTACGCCACCTGCCGGAATACCTGTTCACCGAACGCACCGGACTGGAGAGCGCAACCGGCCCGCTCCCCACCAGCCTGACGATTGCCGGGCGAGAAAAAGAGGCGATTATCCACGCCGCCCGCGTGACCGCAGGCCGGGTACAGGAGATGTCGCAGTTGCTGAACATTGGGCGTACGACTCTGTGGCGAAAAATGAAGCAATACGGCATCGATGCCGGGCAGTTTAAGCGGACGCATCCGGAGTAAAATGCAAGATACGTTCTGTCCCACAAATGCGTATCCAGTCAGACCCCGTTTCATCGTCAAGCACACGCAACGACCGGGTTGTTTTTTATGGACTAAGAAAAATCTTAAGAATCCACTCAAAATCATCGAAAAAAAATTTTTTATTAAAAAAAAATTTAACACACATAAAGAAATCTAATCTATTCCGCCTCTGTTTTTACTACTGTTTTTAGCCCGCAGCTTTAAATCGATGTAACAGCTGTTTGAAATATCACATACGCAGCCAATGTTTGACATACTTCACAACAATTTACCGCTATCTATTTTGAATACCTAAACATTTAAACCTATTATTCAAAAATAAATATCAATAAGCTTTATGTTTTAAATTTCGACTAAAAAACATATAAATAATCATCTACAACAATCTATATTACTCCATGATTTCATTAGATAGTTTCATTTATTGCAAAGACCAGTTCTTTGCTACCGGTTTAGCTGAGGTTATACCGAATGGCTTGGCTCAAGGCACCTTCACCTTCTTTGATAACGAATATATACTCGAATATGGCGCAAGAGAGTCTATCCACGCAACACCAACACAACCCATTATCTTTATCGATAATGATCTGGATTATTATGCATTACAGATATTAACAAAAGATTCAAATTTGTTGTTAATAAGTAAAAAGTGCAAACTAAGCGAGATTTTGACCTCGCTCCTACTTTTTAAAAAGAAAGACGCGTATAAAGTTGGCCTGTCGTTAAGCCAAAGTGAACTACAGGTGTTAGAATGTTTAATAAGAGGTGCGACGATAGAGCAAATGGTGGCTACATTAAAAAGGAATGAAAAAACAATCTACGCTCACCGTAATGCCATCATCAAAAAGTTAAACCTTAAAAACCGTAATGCGCTATACCGTCTAAAAACATGGGCCGACATCTTCAAATAGTTTCTCACTCACTTATCATTTAAATGATCACACTTCATGTTCCAATAAAAAACGCCAGCTATACTGGCGTTTTTCCATAAAACTCTAGTGCTTACCCTTGTTTCGAAGAACGGGTTCCTTTATCATCGGAGTTTCGAGGATTTTAAGCTCAACAAAATAGTGTTTTCCCATAATCATACCATTCCCTAACCAGTCAACATTTCTTGAACGAAACAAGAATGCATATTGTTCTCTGATGAACTGATGATTACTGCTGTCAAAGACGTTATATCCGAACTGAGTGACCGACCTGGCGGTGATCGGATTTGCGCTTTCCATCTGGTAAAACACCTTCACCGTACTGAGGAAATTTGGCGCATACTCTGCCACCATCAGCTTGATACGCGCCTGGTAGGCGGTCCATGACTCCCCTTTTATCCTCTCAAGATTTCCTGCCAGAATGGCATAAAGCTGAGCGGTAGCCTGCGCGATGGCGATGTGTGTTTTCACATCCTGTTCGAACCTCAGTTGATTGAACACTTTTTCAACCTGCGGTTTCGCCGGTGTTGCAGAACTGCTTTTGCCTTCCTTATCACCCCGGTTAACGACCTCCGTTTTTTTCGCCTCCACTTTGGACGTCGCTGGGGCATCCTGTAAATATATTGTGTTGTCGATATTATTAAATAAGGTAGAAATAAGGTATACCGAGCAGGCGGTTTGCCGGGCAGGCATATCCTGATTGACTAACAGTGATAGCGTACCGTCGTTCCTGGCCAGCGTCTGTGGGTTAATGTTTTTCTTCAACAGTATCTCATTAACATCCTGTTGAGATTTATCACCGCGCGCTAAATCGCACACCAACGACATCACCCCATCATCACGCTGACCGTTGACCAGCGGTGTCATTTTAAGCAGCGTGTCAGTAATAATATTCCACGCTGGCATACTGACTGTTGTCACCTGGAAATTGCTGGTTGCAGACATCGCCTGACTGCAGGCCAAAAAAAGCAGGCCGCCAACTGCGGCCTGAAAACGACTAAAGAACACCATGTATATAATTACTCCAGGATATTAATCGTGATACGACGATTTTTTGCCAGGCACGCCACAACCGCTGGGGTTGTTTTTCCAGGACACACGACGACAGGCTGCGAATCCCCCATTCCCCGGGTTTCTATTACCGTCTCCGAAATCCCTTCCTCCACAAAGAGATTTTTCACGGCATCTGCGCGCGCCAGCGATAACGCATTGTTTTTTTCGCGACTGCCAATACGGTCGGAATGCCCTGTAATTACCACCTGTTTCACCGGTACATTTTTCTTTTTCAGTTTGGCAATCATTTGCCGTATTTCAGTTTCCCCTTCACGACTGAGCGTTGCGCTGCCAAAACCAAAAAGACTTTCAGCAGCAAGCGTTTTATCTATCTGGTGAGTGACAGGTTTTACCGTTGCGGCATTTAATGCATCCAGACACCCTTCCGGCTTATAAAAGAAACTCTGCGCTTTCATATCGTTATCAAATAAAACTTTATATTGACAAGTCAACACGGACTTGTCTGCCCGGGAAAAGTGAAAAATATAATCCCACTCCTTAACCCGAATCATGCCCTCTTTGAAATGCGGTACGCCGATAAGCTCATAAAGCTGATCTTTTGTCATCCCCGGTTTAACCTGCCGGAGATTATCAAGGTTGACGAAACTCCCTTCAGGGCGCACGGCAGAAGCTACATCGGGAAACACGGGTTTGACCGTTTTCCCCTGGGAATCAACATCACTGACTGAACGTGTGCAGGCACTCAGCAACATTAAGCTGGCAATCAGAGAGAGACCGTAAATACATTGATAGCGCTTTAACATAGTTATTTATCCATTCAACTCTTTCAGAACCCCGGGCAATTTGCCCGGGTATGATTTACCACTGATAACCCACGCCGATAGCCGCGCCTACATCACCTTTACTGTTTGTGGTTCCTGAAAGTTTTGTGACCCATTTACCGTTATCCGAAATAGTAGAGACCCCTAGCGCAACCGCCGATTGTCCCTGGTAAGTCCCTCCGCCAAGCCCTACCATGCTGCCGCCAGCGGAGTAGGGTTGAGGTAAGGCTGCCATCGCCATCGCCCCCGCAATACCTGCACTCAGCTTATCGTTGTTATCGTCAACGGTATTTTTCAGGTCATTAAAGCGCTTATCGGTGTACTGATTGGCGCTGCTAATCCCTTTATTCAGCTGATTCAGGTTGACGGCATCCGTTCCTTGCGTCCCGGCAGCAACGTTAGCAATCTGACGCTCGTTCCCTACCGAACCGACAGACACCGTATTTGCCCGGTCGGCGACGGAATCGCTCCCCAGCGCAACGCTGTTGTTTGCCGTGGCTTTTGAACGCGTACCTAATGCAGTGCTGTTGTTTCCGGAAGCTTCAGCGCCTGCGCCACCCGCAACAGCATCATTCCCCGTCACCGTCGGCTTGGAGAGGTTGCTGGAGTTATTCACCTGGAACATACCGTCTTTACCGTTTGAGATATTATTCTCGGTGTTCACGATGCTAACGATGTCCCCTGTGGCCGAACGCAGCTGCGCCAGGTTTACCGCATCGGTGTCCTCTGTGCCTGCCGCAACGTTAGTCATCTGACGCTCATTACCCTGAGAACCAACAGACACGCTATTAGCGCGATCCGCGACAGATCCTGCGCCCAGCGCTACCGAATTATCCGCCGTGGAAGCGGCGCCATTACCCATCGCCACCGAGTTATTCCCCGATGCATTCGTTCCCTGCCCGATGGCAACCGCATCGGTACCCTGTGCATCTGCCGCCGTTCCTGTCGAATTGATTTTGACGTAACGGTTGGTGTTCTCGACGTTAGTCACCCGGGAATCAAGGTTGCTGACGTTCTGGTTGGTGGCATACAGTTGCGAACCGTTCACCGCATCCGTGCTGGTGGAAGACAGTGTCCCCGCCGCCACATTGGTTATCTTATTCACCGTTGTCCCGCCATGGCTTGCGCTATAGGCGCCGAGGGAGGAATCCCAAAGCAACGCATCCTGCTGCAATGATCCGACGGCGGTATTGATGGTGTTCAACGCTGAATTGGTGGCATAAAGCTGAGAACCGTTGACCGCATCCGTACTGGT
>NZ_JAFAGS010000112.1 GCF_019237635.1 Pluralibacter sp. | reverse complement strand
ATCCGCAAGGATGGCCTTTTTGCGTTTTGGTCCTTTTACCCCACGAAAGAGAGCATCAGTTCGCATTTTCTGCGGCGATCCACGTTTTAATAAACAACGCGATAGCTTCCGGATTGTTTAAATCCAGTACCGGCACGCTCAACGACAGCGTAATATCGCTGGCTACGGCGATGACGTGCGCATCAAGCGTCAGTTCTTCTATACGATGACCCGTACCCGACCTGAAAAGCAGGATCTTGGGTACGGCTTCGTGCTTAAACCCTTCTACCAGCACCAGATCTAACGTCGATGAATCCAGGCGGCTTACGAGGTAATGCAAATCCAGTCCATTCTCTTCCTGTGTTTCCGTCATCAACGCCCAGCGCTGCGTGCTGGCCACAATAGTTTGTGCGGCACCGGCTTTACGCAGTTCGTAGCTGTCTTTCCCGGGAATATCGACGTCCATATTATGATGGGTGTGTTTGATTAATCCCGGTCGAATACTCTGCGTGCATAACAAGGGGATCAGCGCTTTCAGCAGCGTTGTTTTACCCGTCCCGCTCCAGGCCGCTATAGCTAATAGTGGGATCACGACTTCTCCTGCATATGTTGTAAATCGTCCAGCGTATTCACGTTGATAAATGCGTCGTGGCTGTCGCTAAAATCAACCGGATGCCCACCGACCTTGCGCATAAAGACCATCACGCGGCGTTCGCCTTGCGTAAGATACTCCATCAGCTGCGGCATGATCGTGCGATTCACCAACGCAACGGCCGGGTGATCGCGCTCGCCGTCGTGCGCCCATACCACCGGCGCTGCCCCCTTTTGCTGCCAAAAGCGTTCGGCCAGTGTTGCGGGAATAAACGGGGTATCACAGGGGCAAAACAGAAACCACTCGCCCCTGGCCTGCTGCATGACGGAGAGCATCCCCGCCAGCGGTCCCGGGAAGTCCGCCATGTTGTCCGGATAGACGGCAAACCCGCTCTCCCGGTAGATATCAATATGGCGATTGGCGCTGATGGCGAGGTTTCCTACCTGCTTTTGCAACGCATCGGCGACATGGCGCCAGAGCGGTTTCCCGTTAAGCGGCTGTAATCCTTTATCTTTCCCCCCCATCCGCGTGGCCCGTCCGCCAGCCAGTATCACCCCGGTAATTGCCTGACCCTGATTCACCAATATCGCCTCTTTTATTGTGGGTTTGACCCTGTTAACGTGTGCCTATCAAGCGTAAGGAGCATGACAATGAAATGTAAACGTCTTAACGAAGTGATTGAACTCCTCCAACCAGCCTGGCAGAAAGAGCCAGAGCTGAATCTTATGCAATTTTTGCAGAAACTGGCGAAGGAGTCAGGTTTTGACGGTGAACTGGCCGACCTTTCTGATGATATCCTGATCTACCATCTTAAGATGCGTGATTCCGCGCAAGATGCAGTGATCCCAGGCATTCAGAAAGACTATGAAGAGGATTTCAAAACCGCGCTGCTGCGCGCACGCGGCGTAATTAAAGAGTAAAAGCTTGTAAGAGGCGCAACCGAAGTCGTCGTGAAATGATATCCTGAATCATTCGTAGTAATTTCCGGATGATCGGATGAACGACAAGGCTTTTACTTTCCAGACATTACACCCGGATACCATCATGGATGCGCTGTTTGAGCAGGGGATCCGGGTGGATTCGGGGCTGACCCCGCTTAACAGCTATGAGAACCGCGTCTGGCAATTTCTGGATGAAGACAGACGTCGTTTTGTGGTGAAGTTCTACCGCCCACAACGCTGGTCCGCTGAACAAATCAACGAAGAACATCAGTTTGCCCTTGAGTTGCAGGCGGATGACGTCCCTGTTGCTGCACCCGTGGTGTTCAATGGTCAGACGCTGCTCTCTCATCAGGGCTTCTTTTTCGCGGTATTCCCAAGTGTCGGCGGCCGTCAGTTTGAGCCGGATAATCTCGATCAAATGGAGTGGGTGGGGCGCTACCTTGGCCGCCTGCATCAGACCGGTCGTAAAAAACCATTTAGTGCGCGTCCGGACATTGGGCTGAAAGAGTATCTGCTTGAACCTCGGCAGGTGTTTGAAAACACAGCACTTATCCCATCATCCCTTAAAGGTGAGTTTCTTGCCTCGGTGGATAAACTTATCGACGCGGTGATGGGGTTGTGGCACAACCGTTTTACTTCCCTGCGTCTGCACGGTGACTGCCACGCCGGAAATATCCTGTGGCGCGATGGCCCGCTGTTCGTCGATCTCGACGATGCGCGTAACGGCCCGGCGGTTCAGGATCTGTGGATGTTGCTGCATGGCGATACCGCTGAGCGCCGTATGCAGCTCGATATCATCCTTGAAGCTTATGAAGAGTTCAGCTCCTTCGACACTGCGGAGCTTACCTTCATTGAACCTTTACGCGCCATGCGGATGGTGTATTACCTGGCGTGGTTAATCCGTCGCTGGGATGATCCCGCGTTTCCGGTGAACTTCCCCTGGCTTGCTGAGGAAGATAGCTGGCGCAACCAAATAAAAATGTTTTTAGAACAAGCACGGGTTCTTCAGGAACCTCCGTTACAATTAACGCCAATGTATTAACTGACATTTTCAGGAGAGAATTGACCATGAAGAAAATTTGGCTGGCGCTGGCAGGAATGATCCTGGCATTCAGCGCATCGGCAGCGCAGATCACCGCTGGTAAGGAATATACTGTCCTTGATAAGCCGGTCGCGGGTGAACCGCAGGTGCTTGAATTCTTCTCATTTTACTGCCCGCATTGCTACCAGTTCGAGGAAGTGCTGCATGTTTCCGACACGGTGAGAAAAAAGCTGCCGGAAGGCACCAAAATGATCAAATACCACGTTGAGTTCCTGGGACCGTTGGGTAAAGAGCTGACCCAGGCCTGGGCGGTGGCGACGGCACTGGGCGTGGAAGATCAGATCACGGCGCCGATGTTTGAAGCCGTGCAGAAAACACAAACCGTTCAGACCGTTGCCGATATTCGCCAGGTCTTTGTTAATGCAGGCGTGAAGGGTGAAGACTACGATGCCGCCTGGAACAGCTTTGTGGTGAAATCGCTGGTTGCACAGCAGGAAAAAGCGGCAGCTGACCTGCAGTTGCAGGGCGTGCCGGCCATGTTTGTTAACGGCAAATACCAGCTGAACCCGCAGGGGATGGATACCAGTAGCATGGACATTTTTGTTCAGCAATATGCTGATACCGTGAAGCAACTGGTAGAGATGAAATAATAAAAAACGCCGGTCACTGATCGGCGTTTCCTTTCTGACATCGGCTTTTCAGGCGTGCTATTTCACCGCCGCCCGTCCCGCTTTAATGTCTTCAATCAGCGCGTCTTTATCGCTCCACAGAGCGTTCAGCCACTGTTGAAACCCACGCTTAAAGTTCTTATCGCTGACGTAGTCGCCGTGCAGTTCGTCGTCGATGGGCACCAGATTGATGCGCACCACAATGCGCGTCAGCCTGCCGCTCAGCATGTCATAAAACGGGGTCTCGTCGTTTTCCGGGTAGCACAGCGTGACGTCCAGCATCTTATCGAACTGGGTGCCCAGCACGTTAAGCGCCATCGCAATACCTGCTGCTTTCGGCGGTAGTAGATTTTTAAACGGCGACCGCGTCTGACGCCGCTTCTCTTCGGTAAAACGGGAACCTTCGACAAAGTTCACGATAGTCGTCGGATGCGCGCGAAACTTCTCACAGGAGCGGCGGGTGGTTTCGACATCTTTCCCGCGACGCTCCGGGTGACGGATAAGGTAGCTGCGGGAATAACGGCGCATAAACGGCATATCCAGCGCCCAGCATGCCAGACCGATGAACGGCACCCAGGCAAGTTGCTGTTTCAGGAAGTACTTGTTCATTGGGATGTGCTTACGAAACAGTACGCACAACACCACGATATCTGCCCAGCTGTGATGGTTGCATATCAGCAGATACCAGTTCTTCTTATTAAGCCCTTCCAGCCCTTCAACATCCCATTTTAGCCACGGGTTCAGGCGCAGCAGTATGGCAAGCCCTGCGCACCAGCAGTACATCATCAGATTGCAGAAGACGGAGATTGAACGCCAGACCGCAGGAACGGGCAGCAGCAGTTTAATGATCCCGGCGACAATAATCGGCACCGAACAGATCACGGTGACTAAAATGGTAAGAGCGATACTCAGCAGAAGCGTTATCGCAGCGAGCAATCTCGACATAATCAATTTATTCAGATAGTTAATTGTAAAATGTGCGTGCTTAACGGGCGCAAGGCGCTGATTTTATCAGAAAACGCGTCAAATGACGGGTCATACCAGAATAGAAAAATAGACATTGTGAATATCCACATAGCACAAAATGTCGCCACAAAGGGTTCAGATGATATTGCTGTTTTATAACACAATGAAATATAAGAAAAATGAAATTTGAAAGATCCTTCTGTTATTAGAATTTACTCGTCAGAATAAATCTATACACAAAGTTATCCACAGATGTTTTTTACGAGTGATCCAGAGGATCTGTAAATCTTTTGCCGCAATAATGGTGAAAAATTCATGTTTTACGTCCGTCTGTGGCATTCTTTAACCCTAATCTGATAAACAGGCACGGAAATTATGGTTCAGATCCAAGAAAACCCCCTCATCCTGGTTGATGGCTCCTCTTATCTCTACCGCGCGTATCACGCGTTTCCTCCGCTGACCAACAGCGCTGGGGAACCGACGGGAGCGATGTACGGCGTGTTGAATATGCTGCGCAGCCTCATCCTGCAGTATCAACCTACCCATGCGGCGGTGGTGTTTGATGCGAAGGGGAAAACCTTCCGTGATGAACTGTTTGAACATTACAAATCCCATCGTCCGCCGATGCCGGACGATCTTCGTGCCCAGATAGAACCGCTGCACGCGATGGTCAGGGCGATGGGGCTACCGTTGCTGGCCGTTTCCGGCGTGGAAGCGGACGACGTTATCGGTACGCTGGCGCGTGAAGCGGAAAAAGTCGGCCGCCCGGTGCTCATCAGCACTGGCGATAAAGACATGGCGCAACTGGTGACGCCGGGTATTACCCTGATTAACACTATGACCAACACAGTTCTCGGGCCGGATGAAGTGGTGACCAAATACGGTGTACCGCCGGAACTGATTATTGATTTCCTCGCCCTGATGGGGGATTCCTCGGATAACATCCCAGGCGTGCCTGGCGTCGGTGAGAAAACAGCGCAGGCGTTGTTGCAGGGGCTTGGCGGTCTTGATGCGCTGTATGCGCAGCCGGAGAGAATCGCTGAGCTGAGCTTCCGAGGCGCGAAAACAATGGCCGCGAAGCTTGAGCAAAACAGAGAGGTCGCCTACCTCTCCTACCAGCTCGCCACTATCAAAACCGATGTTGCTCTGGAGCAGAGCTGCGAGCAGCTTGAAGTACAGCCGCCAGCTGCCGACACGCTGGTGGAGCTGTTTAAAAAGTATGAGTTTAAGCGCTGGACGACGGATGTTGAGAGCGGTAAGTGGCTGCAGGCGAAAGGTGGCAAGCCCGCAGCGAAAGCCGTAGCTGCGCCGGTTGCCGAAGAGGACGCTGAAGAGGTGGTTTCTGCGCTGTCGGCGGAGCACTACGTCACCATCCTTGATGAGGAAACGCTGAAAAGCTGGATCGAGACGCTGAAAAAGGCGCCGCTGTTTGCGTTTGATACGGAAACGGACAGCCTCGACAACCACTCCGCCAATATGGTGGGGCTGTCGTTTGCCTGCGAGCCTGGCGTTGCGGCCTATGTGCCCGTGGCGCACGACTATATCGGCGCGCCGGATCAAATTTCCCGCGAGCGGGCGCTGGAGCTGCTAAAACCCCTGCTGGAAGATGAAAAAGCGCTGAAGGTTGGGCAAAACCTGAAGTATGACCGCGGTATCCTGGCGAACTACGGTATTGAGCTGCGCGGGATTGCCTGGGACACCATGCTGGAGTCCTATACGCTTGATAGCGTCGCCGGGCGTCATGATATGGACAGCCTCTCGGAGCGCTGGCTGAAGCATAAAACCATCACCTTCGAAGAAATTGCTGGTAAGGGCAAGAATCAGCTGACCTTCAACCAAATCGATCTGGAACAGGCCGGACGCTATGCGGCGGAAGATGCCGACGTCACCCTGCAGCTGCATCTGAAGATGTGGCCGAAGCTGCAAAAGCATGAAGGTCCGCTCAACGTTTTTCGCAACATCGAAATGCCGCTGGTGCCGGTGCTTTCCCGTATCGAGCGTAACGGCGTAAAAATCGATCCGCTGGTCCTGCAAAAGCACTCGGAGGAGATTACCCTGCGCCTGGCGGAGCTTGAGCAAAAAGCGCATGAGATTGCCGGTGAACCGTTTAACCTCTCATCGACCAAGCAGTTGCAAACTATCCTCTTTGAAAAACAGGGGATTAAGCCGCTGAAGAAAACCCCAGGCGGCGCGCCGTCGACGTCGGAAGAGGTACTTGAAGAGCTGGCGCTGGACTACCCGCTGCCAAAAGTCATTCTGGAGTATCGCGGGCTGGCGAAGCTTAAATCGACTTACACCGATAAGCTGCCGCTGATGATTAACCCGAAAACCGGCCGCGTGCATACCTCCTACCACCAGGCGGTTGCTGCGACGGGGCGTCTGTCCTCAACCGACCCGAACCTGCAAAACATTCCGGTGCGCAATGAAGAAGGGCGCCGTATCCGCCAGGCGTTTATCGCGCCGGAGGACTATCTCATCGTCTCTGCGGATTACTCGCAAATTGAGCTGCGCATCATGGCGCATCTGTCACGCGACGAAGGGTTGCTGAAGGCGTTCGCGGAAGGGAAAGATATCCACCGTGCGACGGCGGCGGAAGTGTTTGGACTGCCGCTGGAAAGCGTTTCCGCAGAACAGCGTCGCAGCGCGAAAGCGATTAACTTCGGCCTGATCTACGGCATGAGCGCGTTTGGTCTCTCCCGACAGCTCAATATTCCGCGCAAAGAGTCGCAGAAATACATGGATCTTTACTTTGAGCGCTACCCTGGCGTGCTGGAGTATATGGAGCGCACCCGGGCGCAGGCGAAAGAGCTCGGGTATGTTGAAACGCTCGAAGGCCGTCGCCTGTATCTGCCGGACATCAAGTCCAGCAATGCGGCGCGTCGCGCTGCGGCAGAGCGCGCGGCGATTAACGCGCCGATGCAGGGTACTGCGGCGGATATCATCAAACGGGCGATGATCGCCGTTGATGCCTGGCTGCTGAAGGAGCAACCGCGTGTGCGGATGATTATGCAGGTACACGATGAACTGGTGTTCGAAGTGCACAAGGATGCGCTGGACGAAGTGTCGAAAAAGATCCATGAACTGATGGAAAGCAGCATGGCGCTTGACGTGCCGCTGCTGGTGGAAGTGGGAAGCGGTGAAAACTGGGATCAAGCGCACTAATTGTACGAAGAACATCGCGCTATTTCGTAACTAAGCAACATAACTTATCGTTTTTTGTGATGGTTATTAGATTTTGCTATGTAAAGAGTGAAAAAAAACTACAAAAAGTACTTTGTGCGTTGAGAAAAAAAGAGTAGAGTTAATCGCGTAGGGTACAGAGGTAAGATGTTCTATCTTTCAGACCTATTACTTCACGTAATCGGATTTGGCTGAATATTTTAGCCGCCCCAGTCAGTAATGACTGGGGCGTTTTTTATTGCGGCAAAAAAAAGCGCGGACTGCGCCGCGCCTGAGATTATGCTTCCGCTTCTTCCTGCGGAGGGATCTCGCTGAACCACGTATCCAGCTTCTCGCGCAGCTTATCCACACCCTGTTTTTTCAGCGACGAAAACGCCTCAACCTGCACATCACCGTTAAACGCAATCGCGGCTTCCCGTACCATATTCAGCTGGGCTTTACGCGCGCCGCTGGCGAGCTTATCGGCTTTAGTCAGCAGAACCAGTACCTGGATATTGCTGTCGACGGCCCATTCAATCATCTGCTGATCGAGGTCCTTAAGCGGATGGCGGATATCCATTAATACCACCAGGCCCTTCAGGCACAGGCGCTTTTCCAGGTACTCGCCCAGCGCGCGCTGCCATTTGCGCTTCATCTCTTCCGGAACTTCCGCGTAACCATAGCCCGGGAGGTCGACAAGGCGTTTGCCGTCGGCGACTTCAAACAGGTTAATGAGCTGCGTGCGGCCTGGGGTTTTGGAGGTGCGGGCCAGGCTTTTCTGGTTAGTCAGCGTGTTCAGCGCGCTGGATTTTCCTGCATTGGAGCGGCCGGCGAATGCCACTTCAATGCCGCTGTCAGCAGGTAAGTGGCGAATATCAGGCGCACTGGTGACAAAATGCGTCTGTTGGTAATTCCAGTTAGTCAAAGGGTCGTCTCCATGAAATCGGATAATGTCAGGGATTATACCTGAACATTGGCAAAAGGCGCCGTCCCACATCGTTTCGTCTGTAAGCAATAACCATGGATTTTGTGAGATATTTGCCATCCGGGCTATGCGAGCTTTCAGAGAAAGAGCAGGCGATATTTTTTGTGATTCAAGCTAAATCAAAGACTTAATTGTGGGCAATATTCTGAATTTGCATTTCTCTATCCCACGATGGGTTGAGAGTTTAGCGTAAAACGGTAAAGTGGCACCCACAGGCGAGGATGCTGGAAGGAACACCAACTCAGGATGAGGGTCAGGAGCGCCAGGAGGCGAAGACACAGGAGTTGCCAGGGAGGCATGCGTCCGGAGACGTTTTGTAGGGAAATGGAGTACGACACGGAATGTTCAGCGCCAAGGGATTACAGGGTGTGTTGTAGGCCACAGGGATTGTCAGACCCATTATGGGTTGTGAGTCAGGAAAAAAGGCGACAGATTGCTCTGTCGCCTTTTTTCTTTGCCTGCTTTCTGCTAGATTCCGCCTCAATTCTATACTGAACTAAAGAAACCACCTTAAGACCCAATATCATGAAAAAACCAACATCCGCACCACGCAGCAAGGCCCCTGGCAAAGCTCGCCGTAAGACGCGTGAAGAGCTGAATCAGGAAGGGCGCGACCGCAAGCGTCAGAAAAAACACCGCGGTCACCAGCCGGGCAGCCGCGCGAACGGCGATGTGGCTGGCGCAGGCAATAAGCAGGGCCAGAAGAAAGATCCGCGTATTGGCAGCAAAACCCCGATTGCTCTGGGCGTCACTGACAGCCCGGTCACCAGGCCGAAAAAACCAAAGAGCGAGAAACCTATGCTTTCACCGCAGGCTGAACTGGAGTTGCTGGAAAATGATGAGCACCTGGATGCGCTGCTGGAACGTTTGGAAGAGGGTGAAGCCCTCAGCGCAGAAGACCAATCCTGGGTTGATGCTAAACTCGACCGTATTGATGAGCTGATGCAGCAGCTTGGTCTTTCTTATGATGATGACGAAGAAGACGAAGAAGAGAATGCGCGTCAGGACGATCTGATGCGACTGCTGAAAGGCGGAAACTAACGTTTGCACTCAGTCGGTTTACCCGTCCTGCTTATAACCCTTCTGGTTATATGTTATCTGGGATGGTTATTCGTTAAACTACGACGGTTGTCGCGGCGTCAAACATGGCTGCGCAACCGGTTAGTGACCCGAAGCGGGGTCACACCGGCACGCCGTCGTCGTTCGCGATACCATCGGAAGGAGTAAGCATGTCTGAGCAGCTAATCGACTGGGATTTGGCCCTAATCCAGAAGTATAACTATTCCGGGCCGCGCTATACCTCATACCCCACCGCGCTGGAGTTTTCGCCAGACTTTGGCGACACGGTGTTCCAGCAGGCAGTCGCACGCTACCCTGAACGACCGCTGTCGTTATATGTCCATATCCCGTTCTGCCACAAGCTGTGCTATTTCTGCGGCTGCAATAAAATCGTCACCCGCCAACAGCACAAGGCCGATCGCTATCTGGATGTGCTGGAACAGGAGATCCTGCACCGTGCGCCGCTGTTTGCTGGTCGTCATGTCAGCCAACTGCACTGGGGCGGCGGTACGCCAACCTACCTGAATAAAGCGCAAATCAGCCGCCTGATGCGGCTGCTGCGTGAGAATTTCCACTTCCGCGAAGATGCGGAGATCTCTATCGAGGTCGACCCGCGCGAAATTGAGCTGGATGTGCTCGATTGCTTGCGTCAGGAAGGGTTTAACCGTTTAAGCATGGGGGTGCAGGACTTCAACAAAGAGGTTCAGCGGCTGGTAAACCGCGAGCAGGATGAAGACTTTATCTTCGCGTTGCTGAATCATGCGCGGGAAATTGGCTTCACCTCGACCAACATCGACCTGATTTACGGCCTGCCGAAGCAAACCCCGGAAAGTTTTGCCTTTACCTTAAGCCGCGTTGCCGAGCTGAACCCGGATCGCCTGAGCGTGTTCAACTATGCGCACCTGCCGACGCTGTTCGCCGCGCAGCGTAAAATCAAAGATGCGGACCTGCCGTCCGCGCAGCAGAAGCTGGATATCTTGCAGGAGACCATTGCCTCTCTGACGCAGGCGGGCTATCAGTTTATCGGGATGGATCACTTCGCCCGTCCGGATGATGAACTGGCGGTCGCGCAACGACAGGGCGTACTGCATCGTAATTTCCAGGGCTACACCACCCAGGGCGACACCGATCTGCTTGGTCTTGGCGTCTCGGCCATCAGCATGATTGGCGACAGCTATGCGCAGAACCAGAAAGAGCTGAAACTGTATTACACGCAGGTGGAGGAAACCGGTAATGCGCTGTGGCGCGGCATTGCGCTTACGCGTGATGACTGTATCCGCCGTGATGTGATTAAGGCGCTTATCTGCAACTTCCGCCTTGATTTTGCGGCAGTGGAAAGCCTGTGGGAGCTTAAGTTCAACGACTACTTTAGCGAAGACCTGCAGCTGCTGGCGCCGCTGGCGAAAGATGGGCTGGTGGACGTGACGGAAACGGCGATTCAGGTGACGGCGAAAGGCCGCCTGCTGATTCGCAATATCTGCATGTGCTTTGATGCATACCTGCGCCAGAAAGCGCGGATGCAGCAGTTCTCACGGGTGATTTAAATCGAGTTCCGCATAACAGGGAAATACGGTACGGAATAATCGACGAATGAGCGTGACGACGTCTTCATCGGAATTCAGCGCCGAGAAATTGTAGATGAGCGAAAAGCTCATCTCCAGAAAGAAAGCGATGTCTTCTTTTGTCGCATGTTCTTTAAACCATTCCTCGAAAATTTTCCGCATGGCCAGGAAGCGCGGCTGCTGGTGTTGGTCGTAAAGTTTTCTGGCTATTTCCGGATGTTCAAGCGCAAGGCCTATCATCACTCTGGCGACAGGGGTGCGGTGGAATTGCCGCATCTCTATTGTGCGGGCAATAAACTGCGTATAGAAATCGTGCCGGCTTCCGGCCTCATATTCCAGGATGGGAAGCGCTTCGCTGGCGTAGTGCAAAAAGGCTTCGCAAAAAATCTCTTCTTTGCCTGGCCACCATTTGTAAATGGTGGTTTTGCTGACGCCAGCCTCACGAGCCAGTTGTTCCACGGAGATTCTGGCAAAACTATTTCCTTGTGCAACCAGCTCCAGCATGGCTGTCAGGATCAATAGTCGTACGCTATCGTCGCGCTTTCGACCTCTTTTTATTTCCACAATGCTTTCCTTACCTTCACGTTAAGGGTGAGTATAAGAAAGCAAGCGTCAATCAGAAAGGGGTATCGCTACCCACGTAGCAACGAATACCCTGCGCCTCGAACAGCGCTTTAATTGTCGACAGCATCCCCTGCGTTAATGACGGTGTCTGGGCAAAATCGTACTGGCGGCTCAGTTGTTCATATTTGGACGATCCCAGGCGATGAAACGGTAATACGTTAACCTCCTGTAGCCCACATTGCGTTAAGAAGCGCGCGGTTTCCTGCATATTCCGCTCATCATCATTAAAACCCGGGATCACCGGAATACGTGGAATAAGGCGAAATTTGTCCTGAAACTGCGCCATCTTGCGGATATTTTCGAGGATCACCGTATTGGATACACCGGTTCCCACTCGATGTTGGGCAGCGTCCATATGCTTGATATCAACGAACACCCAATCGGTATGTTGCAACACCTCCTCATAGTGAGGCCAGGAGGCGTAGCCGGAGGTTTCAATTGCCGTATGGATATAGTTGCGGTGGCACTGTTCGAGAAATCGGGCGGCGAACTTATACTGCGCCATCACTTCGCCGCCGCCGAGCGTGATACCGCCGCCGCTGCCCCAGAAACGCCGATCGCGCTCAATTTTATGCATCAGCGCCGTCTGGGTGTAGTACTTCCCGGCGATACCTAACGCCGAGTCGTAGCAGTATTCCACACAAGTGAGAGCATCGCATGACTGACAGCGGGCGCGATCGAAGACAATGGCGCCGTCAGGTTTTTGCATAATCGCCTGTTCGGGACACTGCGCTACGCAGTTATAGCAACGTTTGCAACTATCCTCGCGAAACATGACCTCCCGGTTTCGGCACTCTCCTTCCGGGTTGCTGCACCAGGTGCAGCGTAGCGGGCAGCCTTTAAAGAATATCAGCGTCCTTCCCCCGGGGCCGTCGTGCACAGAGAACCCCTGGATATCAAAAATCAACGCAACGTCTTCACTTGTTTTCATGGCATGACTCATGTGTGGCTAAGCGGGACCGTTTCCGGCCCCGTCGCAGACTCAGCGCAGTGGCTGGAATTTTGCGCAAGCGCTCAGGGTCGGATAAACCATGTTCTCGCCGCACTGGCCAACAAACTCCGTCCCGGCTTTCACACAGTACTGCTGACAAAATTTGCACTGGCTTTTGCGGGTAAACGCGCTGCAGTCGTTAATCGGCGACTCCAGCAAAATACGCTGTTGCGAATGTTCGCAGGTGCCCTTAAATACATCAAACGGTGCGCATTTCTGGCAGTCGTTGCAGGTATAGTCCATCGACATTTAAATCTCCTCATATTCGGTGCGGGAAATAATTTCGTCCTGAATCGGTTTTGACAGCTCCACCCAGTACTGGGTAAACCCGGCAACGCGCACCATCAGGTCGCGGTAATTGCCTGGATTTTCCTGTGCGTCTTTCAGCATGCGTGAATCGACGATATTGAACTGAATGTGATAACCGCCTTTATCCATGTAGGCACGAATTAACGCCTGGAGTTTTTTCGACCCCTGGACGCCTTTGATCGCCGATGGATGCACTTTGGTATTCAGCTGCGTGTTCATAAAGTCGGAGTGATCGATACAGGTTGCGGAGTTGAACACCGCATACGGGCCGCTGACGTCGGTGCCTGGATACGGCGACTGTGCGCCATCCGCCAGCGTCAGGCCGGTCAGACGGCCATCCGGTGAGGCGACGCAGGCTTGTCCCAGGGGACCATGAGTGGTGACGGACAGCATGCAGGGCACCCACGGGCGGCCAAAAATATCGTTTACTTCTGGTACGATATCGCGGAAATATTCCACAATGTCTTTATAAATATCATCGACATACGGATCGTCGTTACCAAATTTCGGTGAGCTAAGGCATTGGGCGTGGATCCGCGCCCACTGCTGGCTGACGCGTTTTTGGTCGAACATGGAATAGTTGCCGGTTTCGGCCACGCTCTGATAGCCGAAGTTATGCTCCAGCGCTTCTTTCAGTTCGCTTAGGGTGAACTTCCGGTCATCGAAAATATTCTGCTTTATTGAGGCCAGTGAGTTGGTCAGGTTAACCTGGCCTGAGATCCAGGTGGTGAAGCAGCGGTTATACCGGCTGCCGCCGCGGTCGATATCCAGACCGGAATCGATACAATCCGCCATCAGTGCCGAGTAGAAGATAGGGTTATCCACTTCCAGCGTTGATGCTGATTTGATATTGAACATCTCTTCAAACAGCACCACCACTTCGCGGAAATAGTGTTTGAACTGACGCATTACTTGTTCAAAGCTGTCCAGCGGCAGGCCGTAGGACTCGAATACGCGGGTGTTTGTGCGCGGATCAACGCCGTCCCACAGCACCAGTTCGAGAATCTTCGGCATATTGATAAAGCCCACGCCCGTCGAACTGTACGAGCCTGCGCCGACCTCGCCGTTAACCAGCGCGCCGGGCTGGATTTCCAGACAGCCGCCGATGGTCCAGGAGCGCGCATCCTCAAGCGTAATTTTTTCTTCACCGAAGGTTTTCATCAGGTATTCGATGGCAACACGGTTATTCACCCATGCAGGGAAACCGGAGCCGGTTTTGTTGCATTCAATACCTTTGAGGATAAATTTGTCGCTAAGCTTGCTGTCATAGAGCATCGACAGCGTGGGTTGCGGCGTTGAACAGCGTATCGCCGCTTCCATGATAAGCTCTTCCAGCTCGTTTTCCGCTGATGCCCCGTTGGGTTTCAGGCCGCCGATGCCAACGTTGTTAAACGTGCTTCCCGCCAGCAGGCCGATGGTGCCAACGGCCATCGCCAGGTCGATGCCGGTAAACTTAACGCGCATGCATTCGAGGATTTCCAGCGTCTCTTCACGGGTAATACGGCCCGCTTTGATATCTTTCTCCCAGAAAGGATACAGCACCTGACCGATGCGCCCTGGCGAAATCCCGGAGCCCTGAATTTCGTTCAGTACGGCAATATGGCAGGTCCACATCAACTGGCTGGCTTCGAGAAATGTGCGCGGTGGATTATCGACAATCCACGTCAGGCGTTCCGCCATCGCCGTCAGTTCCTGGCGTATCACGGCATCCTGTTCACGCTCCGCCATCCGCAGCGCTTCGTTCGCGTAATGGGTAATCCATGCCTGAACGCCTTCAATCACCAGAATCGTACCTTGCCAAAAAGCGAGACTGTCCGGTGAGCCGCCGGTGTTCTGCGCAATTTTCTGCCGACATTTTTCCAGCATCCCTTTGAAACCAACCTGTAGCGGATACTGGAAGTTGACCACATTGCGGCCATGGCGCACGGAGGTTTCCAGGTCGGAACACATCAGCACCGCTTTTTTCATGTTGAGATACTGTTCGAAGCGTGGGTGCATCGCCGCCCACATAAACGAAGAATCCTCAACGGATTTGTTTTTCCAGTAGCGGCACAGTTCGACGATGACCGGATACTCTTCGCGCCGTACGCCGAAGCGTTTGGAAATAGACAGCACGTTACCGACGCTTTCGGTAACGTTGCCGCCGCCTTCCGCGACGATCGTCACATCTTCCAGACTTTTGGTTGATGCCTTCGCCGATTCGGTTTCCATCTGCTCTTCGCTGTTGAGCGGAAAGCGGTTTGATGTCCACGGCATAATATAAGCGCCGCGAACATAGCGGGTTTTCTGCATGGCCAGCAGCTCGCCGCGGGTGATCATCGGCGTGAGGTGTTCAAAGCCGCATTTCAACGCCATGGAACGGCGTAGCATGGGGTGATGGCCTTCGGCCTCAATCCACTTTTGCGTGTACCAGTAGGTAAACTCGGTATCCAGCGACACTTTTGCTTCATAGTAGTCGTCGAGTAATTTTTTGGCGCGCGCCGAGCCGGTGACTTTAACTTCGCGATCCGTCACGTCTTCTGGCGCTTTACCGTATTGAAAACTGAGGGGGAGAGTTCCCTGATCCTGATGTTCTGCATCCAACATTGCTTTGCTCCTTGTGGTAGGGCGAGCGATTCAACATGTAAAGACGTCGTTCGTGGAGGCAACGGTAGCGCGCGGAAAATAATTAGTAAACGGATCGTTCAGTAATTGGTGCATCGGTTGACCAGACGCAACATTTTCTGAAATTAACAATCTGACTGAAAACTATTTTTATTTCGTTTGTGGGGGAGGATTCGTTATAAAACAGAGAGGAATGTGCGGTAGATGGCTGTGCGAGGGAGGGCACCTTCCCGCAAGGCGTACAGGAAGGCGTGAAGATTTATTAACTCAATAAGCCGACCAGTGCGGCGCACAGCACGGCAGCGACGGCGGTATGCGGCGTGGTGCTATCGACCGCACCGCTTGATACTGCATTCATTAGTGATTCCAGCATGATGACCCCCCAGATCTTTCTGGGCGAAATCATACTGAACGCAAGGGAACAGTAAAGTACAAAATAGCAGCAACTTGCGCTAATCGAGGTGTCTTTACATTCCCCCCTCGATTTACTCCATTCCCAGCTCTTTAAGCTTACGCGTCAGGGTGTTGCGACCCCAACCCAGCAGGCGAGCCGCCTCCTGTTTATGTCCCTGAGTATGGCGCAGAGCCGTCGTTAACAGCGTACGCTCCAGTTCCGGCTGCGCTTCAGAGAGCAGGTTTTGATGACCGGCACGCAGCGCCCGGTCAGCCCACTGCGCCAGCAGCGTGGCCCAACTGTCCGGCAGCACATTGGCCTGGCTGTCGGGCACCGTGCTTTCAAACAGCTCGGCGGGCAGATCCTGAATCAGCACTTCCTGGCCTGCGGCCATCACCGTTAACCAGCGGCAGGTGTTTTCCAATTGACGCACGTTGCCCGGCCATGCGAGGCGCGTAAGCGCCGCTTCGGTTTCCGGATGCAGCAGTTTGGCTTCGACACCCAGCTCGCGGGCGGCGATTTGCAGGAAATGGCGCGCCAGACGGGGAATATCTTCCCGACGCTCGCGCAGCGGCGGCAGATGCACGCGGATCACGTTCAGACGGTGGAACAAGTCTTCACGGAACTTTCCTTCCTGAACCCGCTGCTCCAGGTTCTGGTGCGTCGCCGCGATAATACGCACATCCACTTTCACCGGCGCATAGCCGCCGACGCGGTAAAACTGACCGTCGGCCAGCACGCGCAGCAGGCGTGTCTGAACGTCCAGCGGCATATCGCCAATCTCATCGAGAAACAGCGTACCACCGTCGGCCTGCTCGAAGCGCCCCTGGCGAATGGTGTTCGCCCCGGTAAACGCGCCTTTCTCGTGGCCAAACAGTTCGGATTCAATCAGATCTTTGGGAATGGCCGCCATATTCAGCGCGATAAACGGCGCTTTGGCGCGCGGGCTATGGCGATGCAGTGCGTGGGCGACCAGCTCTTTCCCCGTCCCCGATTCGCCGTTGATCAGCACGCTGATGGACGAGCGCGACAGGCGGCCGATGATACGAAATACGTCCTGCATGGTTGGCGCTTCGCCGATGATATCGGTCGTCGGGCCGTTCACCTGAACGTTGCGCGGTTGCTGCTGTTCCTGATAGTGGCTGATGGCGCGTTCAACCAACGCCACAGCCTCGTCGATATCGAACGGTTTCGGCAGGTAATCAAATGCGCCCTGCTGATAGGCGCTCACCGCCGCGTCGAGATCCGAGTGGGCGGTCATGATGATGACCGGCAGCATCGGATGGCGCTGTTTGATTTGCTTGAGCAGCGCCAGACCGTCCATCCCCGGCATACGGATATCCGACAGCAGTACGTCCGGTGTTTTGCTCGCCAGCGCATCGAGAACCGCGTTACCGTTTTCAAAGGTTGTACAGCTTAAGCCGGCACCGGCGAGGGCGCGCTCAAGCACCCAGCGAATGGAGCTGTCGTCATCAACGATCCAGGCTATCCCTCGTTGCATACATTAACCCTCTATTTCCGAATGGGCAGGTAAACCGAAAACTCGGTATGACCCGGCCAACTGGTAAATTCAATTTTGCCGGAGTGTTGATCGATCAAGCTGCGGGCGATAGACAGCCCCAGCCCGGTGCCGCCTTCGCGTCCGCTGACCATCGGGTAAAACAGCGTATCCTGGAGATGCGGCGGAATACCCGGCCCGTTGTCTTCAACGTCGATACGTGCGGCAAGGCGGTAACGCACGCCGTGCAGCGTAAGCTGGAAGGCGGTACGGGTACGCAGGATGATTTCGCCGCCGTCGGGGCCAAGCGCCTGCAGCGCGTTACGCACGATGTTCAGCAGCACCTGCTCAATCTGATCCGGGTCGTGGGGCAGCTCCGGCAGGCTGGGGTCGTAATCCCGCACCAGGGTGACGTTGGCCGGCAGCTCCATGGAGACCAGTTTGACCACCCGTTCCGCCACTTTGTGAATACTTTCGCTGACGTGCATACCCGGATGCTGCGGGCCGAGAAGTCGGTCGACCAGGTTGCGCAGGCGGTCTGCCTGCTCAATGATCACGTTGGTGTATTCCATCAGCGACGGGTCGGGCAGGGCTTTGCTCAGCAACTGCGCCGCGCCGCGAAGGCCGCCAAGGGGATTTTTAATTTCGTGCGCCAGACCGCGTACCAGATCGCGCGCTGCGACCTGCTGGGCGTGCTGAAGCTGCTCCTGACTCAGGCGACGCTGATTATCCATCGGCGCCATTTCAAGCAGGATCAGGCCGTCAGGCAGGCGCTGTGCGGTAACGGAAAGAATGTGCGAGCGACCATCGATAACCAGCGTGACTTCGTTATCGGTGAAGCCCTGACCGGCGCTCAGGCTTTCATGCATCAGGCCAATATTCAGCGAGAAGTAGCTCAGCAGCTCAGGTAACGGGGAACCGAAGAGTTTCCGCGAGCTTTGCGCCAGCAGCTGCTGGGCGGCCGGGTTGGCGTAATGCACCGCCAGGTCGTCATCAACCAGTAAGATGCTGTTGATTAACGCGTTAAGGATCTGCCCAGCATCGGGCAGCACGCCTGTTGCCATAAAGCAGCCCTCCGGAATGGTATGCACTAATTTAGTGCATTATAGCTTTTTACGAGGAAAAAGCGCGCGAGATCAGATTGTTGCTGGTGAAAAAAACCCATCCGAAGATGGGCTGAAAGTTTCCACGGCAACAAAAAACTCTCTGCATTTTTCCTGCCGCAGCCGGGCCGCGGCAGGAAATTCGCTGAGCATTACTACGTAAACTTAAACGCTGTCGTTAAACGCTATAGTACAGCTCAAACTCTACCGGGTGCGGCGTCATACGTACGCGGTCGTTTTCTTCGACACGCAGGGCGATGTAGGCATCGATCGCTTCATCAGTAAATACGCCGCCTGCTTTCAGGAATTCGCGGTCCAGATCCAGCTCGTGGAGCGCTTCTTCCAGAGAACCTGCAACCTGCGGGATTTCTTTCGCTTCTTCCGGCGGCAGGTCGTACAGGTTTTTGTCCATGGCTTCGCCTGGGTGGATCTTGTTCTTGATACCGTCGAGGCCCGCCATCAGCAGCGCGGCAAAGCACAGGTACGGGTTAGCCGCCGGGTCCGGGAAGCGTACTTCGATACGGCGCGCTTTCGGGCTTGCAACCACCGGAATACGGATGGAGGCAGAACGGTTACGGGCAGAGTAAGCCAGCATGACCGGCGCTTCGTAACCCGGGACCAGACGCTTGTAGGAGTTGGTGGTCGGGTTTGCCAGGGCGTTGATGGCTTTCGCGTGTTTGATTACGCCGCCGATGTAGTACAGCGCCATTTCAGACAGACCCGCGTATTTGTCGCCGGAGAACAGGTTGGCGCCATTCTTGGCCAGAGACATGTGGCAGTGCATACCGGAGCCGTTGTCGCCAAACATCGGTTTCGGCATGAAGGTTGCGGTTTTGCCGAAGCGGTGTGCAACGTTGTGAACCACATATTTGTAGATCTGAATTTCGTCAGCTTTCTTGGTCATGGTGTTGAAGCGGGTAGCCACTTCGTTCTGACCTGCCGTTGCCACTTCGTGGTGGTGAGCTTCAACAACCAGGCCCATCTCTTCCATGACCAGACACATGGTAGAGCGCAGATCCTGAGCGGAGTCTACCGGCGGAACCGGGAAGTAACCGCCTTTCACTGCCGGACGGTGACCTTTGTTACCACCTTCGTATTTGGTGGAGGTGTTCCATGCGCCTTCGATATCGTCGATAGCCACATGAGAACCGGAGATGGAGCTGCCGAAGCGAACGTCGTCAAACAGGAAGAATTCCGGCTCTGGCCCGAACAGCACGGTGTCCGCGATGCCGGTTGCGCGCAGGTACTCTTCAGCGCGTTTAGCGATGGAGCGCGGGTCACGGTCATAGCCCTGCAGCGTGCCGGGTTCCAGGATATCGCAACGGATGATCAGGGTCGGTTCTTCGAAGAACGGATCCAGCACCGCTGTTGTCGGGTCCGGCATCAGAACCATGTCGGACTCGTTGATACCTTTCCAGCCGCCAATCGAGGAGCCGTCAAACATTTTGCCTTCTTCAAAGAATTCGGCATTTACCTGATGAGCAGGGATAGTGACGTGCTGTTCTTTACCTTTAGTATCGGTGAAGCGCAGATCGACAAACTTCACTTCATGCTCGTTCAGCATCGTCAAAACGTGTTCAGCGGACATACTTAAACTCTCCGAATTGGTCATTGTCGTCGTGGTAACGAAAACATCTTGCTACGTAAAAGTGGCGTTGTTGCCCTGAAAAAGATAAAGCGAAATCTGTGCCAACTTTTAAATTCACCTAAAAAGGCGTTATCATGCGCGCCATAGTGCAAAAGGTGTGCCCCATGATGGATATAATGCACCAAAACAGTGCTTCAATGTGAACATTGAGCACTGTTTTGGTGCAATTTGCGTTATGGCACTCTTTTTCTCTCCGTGAAAGCGATCACAGAGCAACTCTGCAAGACTTGTTTGCGGGGGATGTTTGTGATCCTGTTTTGTAGTGCGATTAATCCGTGTACAATAACGCGCTATTTCTAAATGCCTGAGGCAAAGTTGTGATCGAAAATCTGCGTAATATCGCCATCATCGCGCACGTAGACCATGGTAAAACGACCCTGGTTGACAAGCTGTTACAGCAATCCGGTACGTTCGATGCTCGTACTGAAGCACAAGAACGCGTGATGGACTCCAACGATTTGGAGAAAGAGCGTGGGATTACTATCCTCGCTAAGAACACCGCTATCAAATGGAATGACTACCGTATCAACATCGTTGATACCCCAGGGCATGCCGACTTCGGTGGTGAAGTTGAACGTGTAATGTCTATGGTCGATTCCGTGCTGCTGGTCGTTGACGCAATGGATGGCCCAATGCCGCAGACGCGCTTCGTGACCAAAAAAGCCTTTGCTCATGGCCTGAAGCCAATTGTTGTTATCAACAAAGTTGACCGTCCTGGCGCGCGTCCTGACTGGGTTGTCGACCAGGTATTCGACCTGTTCGTTAACCTCGACGCGACCGACGAGCAGCTGGACTTCCCAATCGTTTACGCGTCGGCGCTGAACGGTATCGCCGGTCTGGATCACGAAGACATGGCGGAAGACATGACTCCGCTGTATCAGGCGATCGTCGATCGCGTACCGGCACCGAGCGTTGACCTGGACGGCCCGTTCCAGATGCAAATCTCCCAGCTGGACTACAACAACTACGTTGGCGTTATCGGCATCGGTCGCATCAAGCGCGGTAAAGTGAAGCCGAACCAGCAGGTGACTATCGTTGATAGCGAAGGCAAAACCCGTAACGGTAAAGTCGGTAAGGTTCTGACCCACCTGGGTCTGGAGCGTATCGAGAGCGACGTCGCGGAAGCTGGCGATATCATCGCGATTACCGGTCTGGGCGAGCTGAACATCTCTGACACCATCTGCGATACGCAGAATGTTGAAGCGCTGCCAGCGCTGTCTGTTGATGAGCCGACCGTATCCATGTTCTTCTGCGTTAACACCTCTCCGTTCTGTGGTAAAGAAGGTAAGTACGTTACCTCCCGTCAGATCCTTGACCGCCTGAACAAAGAGCTGGTGCACAACGTGGCGCTGCGCGTTGAAGAAACGCCGGATGCCGACGCATTCCGCGTTTCTGGCCGTGGTGAGCTGCACCTGTCTGTTCTTATCGAGAACATGCGCCGTGAAGGTTTCGAAATGGCGGTTTCCCGTCCGAAAGTTATCTTCCGCGAAATCGACGGCCGTAAACAAGAGCCGTTCGAAAACGTCACGCTGGACGTTGAAGAGCAGCACCAGGGGTCTGTCATGCAGGCGCTGGGCGAGCGTAAAGGCGACCTGAAAAACATGAATCCGGACGGCAAAGGCCGCGTACGTCTCGACTACGTGATTCCAAGCCGTGGTTTGATCGGCTTCCGTTCCGAGTTCATGACCATGACTTCCGGTACCGGTCTGCTGTACTCCACCTTCAGCCACTACGACGATATTCGTGCGGGTGATGTTGGCCAGCGTCAGAACGGCGTACTGATCTCCAACGGTCAGGGTAAAGCGGTCGCGTTCGCCCTGTTCAGCCTGCAGGATCGCGGTAAGCTGTTCCTGGGCCACGGTGCTGAAGTTTACGAAGGCCAGATCATCGGTATTCACAGCCGTTCTAACGACCTGACTGTAAACTGCCTGACCGGTAAGAAACTGACCAACATGCGTGCGTCCGGTACGGACGAAGCAACGGTTCTGGTTCCGCCGGTTAAGATGACCCTCGAGCAGGCGCTGGAGTTCATCGATGACGACGAACTGGTAGAAGTCACCCCGACCTCTATCCGTATTCGTAAACGTCATCTGACCGAGAACGATCGTAAACGCGCTATGCGTGGTGCTAAAGAAGAGTAATTTACACGTCTTCGAACCGAAACCCTGCCTCACGAGGTAGGGTTTTTTTTTGCTCTTTCCCTCCTCTAAGAGAGCTTTGTCACATTTATTCCCAAAGCCTGAGTCAGGCATTGCTTTCCATTTTGGCCGCAGAGTAAGATAAATCATCTGGTTTAAACCAAATGGGTTAAACGATGGAAAAGAACCAATCGACCGTTGAGAACGCAAAAGAAAAATTAGACCGTTGGTTAGAAGAGGGGATCACCGCGGCAGGCGGTAAGCTCCCGTCGGAAAGAGAGCTGGGCGAACTGCTGGGCATTAAGCGTATGACCCTCCGCCAGGCGCTGTTGAACCTGGAATCCGAATCCAAAATCTTCCGTAAGGATCGTAAAGGGTGGTTTGTCACCCAGCCGCGTTTTAACTATAGCCCTGAGCTCTCCGCAAGCTTCCAGCGCGCCGCGATGGAACAGGGACGTGAGCCTTCCTGGGGTTTTATTGAAAAAAGCCGCGTAGCGCAATTTCCGAAAGCCGCAGAGCCCCTGCTCGACATGGCGCCGTCGGATGCGCTCTATCGCATTACCGGCTGGGGTGCGCTGGAAGGACACAAAGTTTTTTATCACGAGACGTTTATTAACCCCTGCGTTGCCCCCGGTTTTATCGAACAGCTTGAAAACCAGTCGTTCTCCAGCGTGTGGGAGCATGCGTTTAACAAAGATGTGGTAATTAAAAAACTTGCCTTTAAGCCAGTGAGAATGTCAGGAGACATCAGTAAATTTATTGGTGGCTCATCAGGTATGCCAGCCATTCTGATAGAGAAACATCGTGCGGATAGCCATGGCAATATCGTACAAATAGACATTGAATATTGGCGCTTTGAGGCCGTCGATCTCTTTATTAACTTGTAGGTACGTTATGGTCACGAAAGAAAATGCGCAGAAAATACTTTCTCGCGTCGATAACCTTCCGCTGTATTTGCACGCGTATGCGTATCATCTGAATATGCGCCTCGAACGTATATTACCCGGTGATTTATTAGATATTGCCTATGAAAACCAGCTTCGCGGCGTAAAAGTACATGTACTTGATGGTGAACGTTATTCGCTGGGGAATATGAATGACGATGCGCTGGCGGCTTTTGCGGATAAAGCGCGCCGTTTATCTCTGGATGTACACATTGAAACCAGCGCGTCGGATAAAGACACCCTCGATCAGGCGGTACGGATTGCTTTAAAAACAGGCGCCTCCTCCGTTAGGTTCTATCCGCGTTATGAAGGGCATCTGCAGGAGGTAATGGCGAAAATCGCCCAGGACATCCGCTATCTTAAAGCGCAGTATCAGAACAGCGGTCTGACCTTTACCATGGAGCAGCACGAAGATCTGCAAAGTCATGAGCTGGTGGCGCTGATTGAGCAAAGCGATATGCCGGAGCTGTCTTTGCTGTTTGATTTCGCCAATATGATTAATGCCAACGAACAACCGCAGGCTGCGCTGGAAACGATGTCGCCCTGCATTACTCAGGTACATATCAAAGACGCGCTGATTGTGCAGGATAATGGCGGACTGGGCCATAAAGCCTGCGTTTCCGGGCAGGGCGATATGCCGTTTAAAGCGCTGCTGACGTCGCTTATCTGTTTAGGGGATGACAAACCGCAGGTTGTGGCATATGGCCTGGAAGAAGAGGTTGATTATTATGCGCCGGCGTTTCGCTTTGACAATGAAGGCGATAACCCCTGGATCCCATGGCGACAGGTGAGCGAAACACCGTTACCGGAAGCATCGCTGCTTGACGCTCGTCTGCAACAGGAAAAACAGGATGCAGTGCGGCAAATACATTTTGTCCGTGATGTCCTCCAGCAAATAAAATCCGAGGCAAACCATATTTTAAATCGCTAATACCCATATTCTTATTCTAATAAATCCATTCACTGTGAATGGCCAGGATTCTGTTGCCTTTTAAAAGACAATGGCGCTTACGCCATTAGGGGATACTATGCTCAAAAAAAATAAATGGGCGCTCTTTAGTTTATTAACGCTGTGCGGCGGCACCATTTATAAACTGCCCTCACTGAAAGACGCTTTTTATATACCGATGCAGGAATACTTCCATTTGACCAATGGTCAGATTGGCAATGCCATGTCGGTAAACTCCTTTGTCACTACCATTGGCTTTTTTCTGTCGATTTATTTTGCCGACAAACTGCCGCGCAGATATACGATGTCGGTCTCGCTGATCGCCACCGGGCTGTTAGGCATCTACTTAACCACCATGCCGGGATACTGGGGGATCCTCTTTGTCTGGGCGCTGTTTGGCGTGACCTGCGACATGTTGAACTGGCCTATCCTGTTAAAGTCCGTGAGCCGTCTTGGCAGCAGCGAGCAGCAGGGGCGCCTGTTTGGTTTTTTTGAAACGGGCCGCGGCATTGTCGATACCATTGTGGCGTTTTCCGCACTCGCCATCTTCGCCTGGTTCGGCAGCGGGCTGTTAGGGTTTAAAGCCGGTATCTGGTTTTACTCGGCGATCGTCATTTGCGTAGGTATCATTATTTTCTTTGTGATGAAAGAGACTGATGCCCCAGAGGCGGCGGATGCCAGCGAAAAACGCGACGCGCAAAGCAATACCAGCATGACATCGGTACTGAGGGATAAAACCATTTGGCTCATCGCGTTTAACGTCTTCTTTGTCTATGCGGTGTACTGTGGATTAACCTTCTTTATCCCTTTCCTGAATAATATCTACCTGCTGCCGGTCGCGCTGGTGGGGGCATACGGCATCATTAACCAGTACTGCCTGAAGATGATCGGCGGGCCGATTGGCGGGCTGATATCGGACAAGATCCTGAAATCCCCGAGTAAGTACCTCTGCTACACCTTTATGGTCAGTTTTATCGCGCTGCTGGTGCTTATTGTTCTCCCTCACGAAAGTATGCCGGTCTATCTGGGGATGGCGTGTACGCTAGGGTTTGGGGCCATTGTGTTTACCCAACGCGCTGTATTCTTTGCGCCGATTGGTGAAGCGAAAATCTCGGAAAACCATACCGGTGCGGCAATGGCGCTGGGCAGCTTTATCGGCTACGCGCCAGCGATGTTCTGCTTTAGCCTGTACGGTTACATTCTGGATTTGAACCCGGGCTTGCTCGGCTACAAGATTGTCTTTGGCATCATGGCCTGCTTCGCATTTTGCGGCGCCATCGTGTCGGTGCTGCTCGTTAAACGTATCAGTCAGACCAAAAAGGTTCTGCAGACCGCCGCAGCCTGATACCTCAGCCTGAAACTATCACCGCTGAAATGTCACCCAAACGTCAGGGAACATTTCAGCGGTTTTTTTGGTGCAAATCGCAGCATTATTCACGGACGAACAGCCTCCTTCATCACTCAATGTACATCTGCGGGAAGGGAAAATTGAATGATCCTACCCACATAATGTGGACACGGTGCTAAGCGAGGTTCTGGTTTTCAAATTGTTCCGGGCTGAGTCCGCCACAGGCACTGTGTCGGCGCCACCGATTGTAATCGCACTCAATATAATTGAACACCGTCGTTCGCATCGATTCCCGGCTGATAAAGCACTCTCCGTGAATACATTCCACCTTCAGCGAGTGGAAGAAGCTCTCCGCGCAGGCATTATCGTAACAGCAACCCTTCGCACTCATACTCCCGTGCAACTTATGCCGCTTCAGTAATGCCTGATAGTCCGCTGAACAGTATTGTCCGCCGCGGTCGCTGTGAACGATGACATTTTCCGGGCGCTTACGCCGCCACAGTGCCATCTGTAACGCATCACTCGCAAGTTGTGCCGTCATTCGCGACGACATCGACCAGCCGATGACGGCACGGGACCACAGGTCAATGACCACAGCCAGATACAGCCAGCCCTCATCCGTACGTAAGTACGTGATGTCGCTTGCCCATTTCTGGTTCGGTCCACTGGCGTAAAAATCCTGCTTCAGCAGGTTCTCTGATACCGGCAGACTGTGCTCACGGTAGCTGACTGGCCTGAACTTCCGGGCAGCCTTCGCGCGAAGCCCCTGACGACGCAGGCTGGCGGCAATAGTTTTGATGTTGTATTCCGGAAGTTCATCCGCCAGTCGTGGTGCACCATACCGCTGTTTTGCGTCACTGAACGCCTGCCGGACAGCGGCATCACAGGCCAGACGGAACTGCTGCCGTCGGTTAATCTGATGCCGGCGCAGACACCATGCATACCAGCCACTGCGGGCCACGCGCAGCACACGACACATGACTTTGATGCTGAACTCTGCCCGATGATTTTCGATAAAGACATACTTCATTTCAGGCGCTTCGCGAAGTATGTCGCGGCCTTTTGGAGAATGGCCAGCTCCTCGGCCTGCTCCGCCAACTGACGCTTAAGGCGGGCAATTTCAACGGATTGCTGCTGTTCCCGCTCAGAGCCGGACAGGGCCTGCTGCTGTTTTTTGCGCCAGGCATAGAGTTGCGATTCGTACAGGCTGAGTTCACGGGCAGCGGCGGCCACGCCAATGCGTTCAGCGAGTTTAAGGGCTTCCTGGCGGAATTCAGGCGAGTGCTGCTTGCGGGGCTTGTTGCTGGTTGTGGCTGATTTGGTCATGAGTCACCTCTGGTTGAGAGTTTACTCACTTAGTCCCGTGTCCACTATTCACGGGTAGGATCA
>NZ_JAFAGS010000038.1 GCF_019237635.1 Pluralibacter sp. | reverse complement strand
TTAAGGCGGATCCGATGGTCGCCAGCGTAGACAATAGTGATGTCCTGTACCGGCAATTTATATTCGGGAAAGAGTTGTACCAGTTCGCCGCTGGCGATTTCAGCTCTGACCAGCCATTCAGGTAATACGGCGATACCGAGTCCGGCGCAGGTCATAGATTTAATCGCTGTTGAGGTATTCGAATGGAATCTGGCAACTGCGCGGACAACAAACGGTTGATCTTTTTCATCTGTCAGCGTCCATTGTGTCGGGGTCTGTAAATTACTGTTGGCGATCCACGGCGCGGTATTCAAATTTTCTGGGGAACTGAGGGGGTTATTTTCAAGCCAGCAGGCAGAGGCGACCAGAACAATCGGGTAACTTGCCAGTTTTCGGCTTTTCAATGAAGAATCGCGTAAAGAGCCCAGTCGAATTGCCAGATCAAGCCGCTCAGTCACTAAATCATTCAGTGAAGAGTCTGCATAATAATTAATATTCAAATTCGGATTAAGCTGGCAAAACTGACTTATCATCGGCAACAAATAATACTCACCAAATTCAGTTGTTGAAGTAATACTTAGTGTACCTGAGAGCGAACGATGGCTGTCGGATATATTTTCCAGCGAAGTCTGGATATTGACGAAGATCTCGCGAAAATCGTTGTACAGCACTTCTCCTGCTTCTGTCAGCAAAATGCCGCGCGTATTGCGGATGAGCAATGGCACATTCAGCACTTCTTCAAGCGATTTTACATGGATACTGGCCATTGCCTTGCTGATGAACAGGCGCTCTGCGGCTTTGGTAAAGGAGCCGCAATCTACAACGGAGATGAACGTTTGAATTCGATTAAGGTGGTTAAACATTGGCCGTTAAATTTTGGTAAACAACGTGTTTAATTTAGTTTGATCGACGCCGCTGGTCAAGCCAGTCTAGACTGCTCGGCGGAGGTCAAAATGACATATCGTTATCGCATTGCCACGCTATTTTTAGCCGGTTTTTTCATCGATTGCATAAATATTTTTATGTCAGCAATCGCCTTGCCGGATATTTCCCGCCAATTGCATGTCTCTGAATCCAGCGTAGCCTGGGTTGCCAACAGCTATATTTTAGGTCTGACCCTGATAATCCCCTTAAGTACCTGGATCGCCAGCCATATAGGGGCACGGATGACCATGATGGCCTCAATGGCGGTATTTTCTGTGGGGGCATTGTGCGCCGGATTATCAACCGACTTTAACGGGTTGATTGTATTTCGCTTTTTGCAAGGTACAGGCGGAGGATTACTGATCCCGGTCGGTCAGGCGCTGACATTTGGTTTGTTTCAAAAAAACGAATGGGCCAGGATCTCAACGCTGATTATGGCCGTCGCACTGATCGCACCTGCGCTCTCGCCTGCGGCGGGCGGCGCGATTGTTGATCACTTCTCCTGGCGCTGGGTATTCCTGTGTCATATTCCGTTCAGCCTGCTCACTGCTGCTCTGGCATGGTGGTGGATTAATGCTGAGAAAACCCTGTCCCAACGCCCGGACCTTGCCGGTCTGGCGCTGGTAAGCCTTGCTCTGGCGGCTTTGTTGATGGGGATGTCGCTTTATGCAGATGCGACAAATCCCGCATTGCCGCTGGGGTTGGTGATATTGGGCGTCATTTTTGCTGCGCTGTATGTGCGCCATTATCGTCGGCAACCTGACGCTATTGTGGATCTCAGTGTGTTGAGCAATCCGCGAATGCGCTTCTCTGTGCTGGTGTATTACGCCGTGCCGGGCATTTTTACGGGTGTGAACCTGCTTAACATCTTCTTTCTACAACAGGTTATGGGGTGGGGTGCCAGCGAAACCGGGCTACTGATGGTGTTGTACGCCGCTGGCTCGTTCTGTGCCATGAGCGTTTGTGGTCGTCTCTATAACCGTGTTGGTGCGGCAAAACTCTTTATCCTTGGCTTGAGCTGCCATGCGGCGGGTATTGCGCTGTTGTCATTGGTGGGTGCCGACGATGGGTTGCCTGTGCTGGTGCTGGCATATTTGCTGATGGGGATAGGCGGCGGTATTGGCGCAAATACCGCGCAAACTACGGCGATGATTGACTTCACCGGCGAACATCTGTCCCGGGCCAGCACTGTCTGGAACCTCAACCGGCAGATGTCATTTAGCGTTGGTGCCGCGCTTTTTACACTGCTGTTTAATCTGTTGCAGCAACACACAACGACAACATCTGCTTATCACACGGCCTTCCTTATTGCTGCGCTGCTTGGCCTGTTGCCCCTGTTTACTCTTGTGTCACTTAATAAACAACCGGAGTCGTTATGCAATCAAAAAAAGAATTAATTGCACATCAAAGCGTAGTCAACCTGCATCGATGGATTGAAGAGGTGTTCGCGGGGCGTTCTGATTATCCCGCTGCGTTGCATCACCTGCTTGGCAGTTTCAGCCCGTCGTTCAAAATGGTGACCATGAAAGGGCAGAGTATGGGTTTTTCGGAGGTGGAAAACCTGTTTCGCAATAACATCGGGGGGCGCCCAAACCTGCAAATTGGCATTGATTGCTGTGAAACCCTGCAGTTGTCGGCGTCTTCAGTCGTTTGCCGCTACCGTGAAACTCACCACAATGAGGGTAATGTGCACTCTCGCTGGTCGGTTGCCGTGATTGATATCCAGAGTGAGCAACCTCGCTGGCATTACCTGCATGAAACAGCGATTGCGGACAGATGATGAAGTCATAAACCCGTCATCACTAATGCCGTTCGATGCGCCAACGGCTGAAACAGTGAAGCAATTTTTGGCGCGATCAGCCGTAGGCAAGGCTGGAGCAATTTATCTGGACGACCCTGGGCACTATGCTGTGACGCGAACGCCAGGTGGCGGGAGGCATGCCGAACTGGGCATTGAACCAGCGGGTGAAGGAGCTGGGCATGGAGTAGCCTAGCATGTCGGCGATGTGGCCAAGGGAGTAGCCTGGATTCTGCAGGTAACGGATCACCAGATCGCGCCGCACCTGATTGATAAGTTCGCTGAAGGTGGCACCGCTCTCTTCCAGATGGCGTTGCAGGGTGCGCACATTCATCCCCAGGGTGCGGGAGATTTGCTCTATGGTGGCGCGCCCCATGGGCAGCCGCAGGTAGATCGATTTACGCACGTCGAACAGCAGGGACTGGCGATGTTCCACCATCAGAGAGTCGAGGTAGTTACGCGCGTGGTGGGCCATAGCCTTGTTGGCCTGCGGGTTGGCGATGTCCAGATCGGCAGCCTGACAGACGATGCCATTGAATTCGCTGCCAAACTCCACTTTGCAACCGAATATGCGCCTGTGGACGGAGAGATCCGCTGGCGCATCGTGGGTGAAGTTGACGCTGATAGGATGCCAGTTTGCGCCCACACCGACCTGAGCGGCGCAGAAGCGGTACATGACGCCGACCGCCAACTCGGAGGCATGGCGTGACGAGGTGGGGATATCAGTGATCACCTCCTCGCGAATGATAACCGTCTTGCCTGCCTCCTCAATGAAGATCGCCAGCGAGTCATTGCACAGGTGGAGATACTGCACAATCCCCAGCAACGCATCGCGCAGGGTGGGTAAGTGACCGAGCAGCAGACTTATCTCGCCAAAGTCCGACAGCTGACGATTTTCCGCCATTCGCAGGCCCAGGGTATCGCACCCGCTGATCAGGGCGGACTGCTCGATAAGCTTAATGGCGGTGGAAACGGGGATGCGTTGATTAGGCATACCCAGGATGGAGGTACTGAGCCCCACCTGCGTCAACAGGTGCTGGGTATTGAGGCCGAGTTGACGGGTGACGTCCAGATAATTGGTGAGGATGGCGGCTCTGGCTAAGACAGTCATTGTGCAGCTTCCTTAAAAGATTAATCTGTATTACATACGATTGATTAACATTTACTTAGCAGTCAAGTAACAAAATGGAAAGTATGTTGTTCATTTTTTGTCGTATGGGCACTTCCTTTATTTGGAGGATGTGACATGGCTAGCGCGGACCTCAGTCTTTTTTGCCTTTGTCGTAAAATGACAAATCGATGGCGCCAAAAGTGAAGTAACTTGACTATTTTGGCTTTACTGTTGCTCGCGAGGCGCTGGCCCTTCGCCGGGCCCGCTGGAGAGCAAGGAGAGTCACATGGATAAATTGCACACCAAGGCTACAGTGCTGATCGTCCCCGGATTGCGCGATCATGTGGCGGAACATTGGCAGACGCATCTGGCGGCCAGCCTGGTCAGGGTGCGTTCAGTGCCTCCCCTGACCCAGGACAAGCTCAATTGCCGGGCGCGTGTCGAGGCCATCGCACAAGAACTGGCGCTGATCGACGGCCCGGTTATCCTGGTTGCGCACAGTGCCGGTGTGCTGATGACGGTGCACTGGGCGCGTCATCATCAGCACCAAATCAAAGGGGCCCTGCTGGTCACCCCTCCGGATCTTCACGCCAGCTGGCCAGCCCAGTACCCGAGCCAGGAAACCCTGCAGGCCGGCGGCTGGAGCCCGTTGCCGCGCACGCGGTTGCCGTTTCCAAGCCTGGTGGCCCTCAGCAACAACGATCCCCTGGCCAGCGCCGACGCGGTGCGCGCCATGGCGAGCGACTGGGGCAGCGAGGTCGTCGAACTGGGCGCCGTGGGCCACCTCAATCCAGCGAGCGGCTTCGGCCCATGGCCTCAGGGTCTGGAGCTGGTGCGTCGCCTCGACGCCTGAGGCGAGCGCCAGGGGCCAACCTTCATCTGCTATTACCTTCATACCGGGCAAACAATGAGTCAAAGAGGAACCTGCATGGTGAAGACAAGAATCATACCGTCAGCGCAGGGGGCCCATGCCTATCCGTTGCTGATCAAGAGCCTGCTGCTGTCGGGCGAGCGTTATCACCCCGGACGAGAAATCGTCTACGCCGACAAGCTGCGTTACGACTATCGTACCCTCAGGAAGCGCATCCACCGTCTGGCGAACATGCTGACGGCGGCCGGTATCAAGCCCGGCGACACCGTCGCTCTGCTGGACTGGGACAGCCATCGCGCCCTCGAGTGCTTCTTCGCCGTGCCGATGATCGGCGCCGTGCTGCACACGGTCAACGTCCGCTTCTCGGCGGATCAACTCGGCTACACCATGAATCATGCTGAGGATCATCTGGTGCTGGTGCACGACGACTTCTTACCAGTGATCGAGTCGCTGGAGGAGACGCTGACCACTGTCCGGGGCTACATCCAGCTCAGCGATGACGGGGGGAAGGCGACCCGTCTGCCGGTGCTGGGGGAATATGAAACGCTGCTGGCCGCAGCGGGGGATCACTTCGACTTCCCCGACTTTGATGAAAACTCGATGGCCACCCTGTTCTACACGACGGGTACCACGGGCAACCCCAAGGGCGTCTACTTCAGCCATCGCCAACTGGTGTTGCACACCCTCAATGAGCTGGGTCTCCTGGCGGCCCATGAAGGGCAGTCGCTGCTGCGTTCGAACGATGTCTACATGCCGATCACCCCTATGTTCCATGTGCATGCCTGGGGCGTCCCCTATGTGGCGACGATGCTGGGGGTGAAGCAGGTCTACCCCGGTCGTTACGAGCCCGACAAGCTGGTGCGGCTCTATCGCGACGAGGGGGTGACCTTCTCGCATTGCGTGCCGACCATTTTGCAGATGATCCTCGAGTGCGGCGAAGCCGCGCGAACCGACCTGTCGGGATGGAAGATGCTGCTGGGCGGCAGTGCGCTGCCCCTTGGGCTTGCGACACAGGCGCATCGCAAAGGTATACGCATCCACGCGGGCTATGGCATGTCGGAGACCTGCCCGCTGCTCTGTCTGACCCACCTGAGCGATGCTGAACTGGCCCTGCCCATGGAGGAGCAACTGCCCCTGCGGATCAGGACCGGCATGCCAGTCCCGCTGGTGGATCTGCGCATCGTCGATGGCGAAGGTCGGGAAGTGGCGCATGATGGCGAGACCCTGGGCGAGATCGTGGTACGCGCGCCCTGGCTGACTCAGGGCTATCTGAAGGAGCCCGAGAAAGGGGCTGAGCTATGGGACGGCGGCTGGCTGCACACCGGCGACATGGCATCCATCGATCCCCATGGGATAGTAGAGATCAAGGATCGCATCAAGGACGTTATCAAGACCGGCGGGGAGTGGGTAAGCTCGCTGGCGCTGGAGAGCCTCATCAGCTCGCACGCGGCGGTCAGCTCGGTGGCCGTCATCGGGATCCCGGATGAGCAGTGGGGCGAGCGCCCGCTGGCGCTGGTGGTCTGCAAGGAGGGAGAGTTCCTGGAAGCGCAGACCATAACGGCGCATCTGCAACGGTTTGTCGACAGCGGCCACATCAATAAATGGGCCATACCCCGGCAGATCCGGATCGTCCCGGAAATTCCCAAAACCAGTGTCGGCAAGATCAACAAGCGGTTGATCCGGGAGATCGAAACCAGCAATGGGGGAGAGGGCGCCTGAGGGTTTTGCCGCATTGACAGGATAAGGTTAGCAAACGTCTCGCGACTCACATTTCAGGTCGCTCGCCAGCGGCGCGTTCCCGCGCCGAATCAATTCCTTCCGCCGCCAACGCATCGGCGGGGCCATACATGGCCCCGCTGAGTGCTTTTTCATTCAATTCAAACCATGGTCATTTCTGGGGCCGGGAAACCCGTCGCAAGGCGGTAAGACGAGGCCGATGTTGGCGGTTTCACCCCCGCTAAGACGATGAATTCAGGGCGATCGTCACGAGATGAAAAGCGGCTGTCGCCAGATGAAAAGCGTACGTTTACGCAACCTCCTAGATTCAATTCAGTACGAGGCATTTTGCTCACATCGAAGACGAGTTGGAGAACAGAGATGGCCAAAGCCATACGCTTTTATGAGACTGGGGGGCCGCAGGTACTGCGCTACGAAGACGTCACGGTCGGAGAGCCAGGCCCGGGCGAGGTTCGCCTGCGCCAGGTCGCCGTCGGTCTGAACTATGCCGATACCTATTTCCGCAATGGTACCTACCCGATTCCGATGCCAAGCGGCATGGGCGTCGAGGCGGCCGGGGTGGTGGAGGCCATCGGCGCCGGGGTGACTAACGTGGCGGTGGGCGATCGTGTTACCTACACCGGGTTCCTCAATACCCTCGGCGCCTATGCGACTGAGCGACTGATTCCGGCCGCTCCGCTTATCAAGCTACCCGACAACATCACCTTCGAGACGGCTGCCGCCATGACCATGCGGGGGCTGACCTCTGCCTATCTGATGCGCCGCATCTATGACTTCAAGCCCGGCGACAGCATCTTGTTGCACGCCGCCGCAGGTGGCGTCGGCCTCATTGTCGCCCAGTGGGCCAAACTGCTCGGCCTGACCGTGATCGGCACCGTTTCCAGCGAGGCCAAGGCCGAGGTGGCCCGTGCCCATGGCTGCGACTACACCATCGACTATAGCCATGAAGATGTGGCTCTGCGCGTGCGCACCCTGACCGAGGGCGTCGGCGTCAATGTGGTGTTCGACAGCGTTGGCAAGAATACCTTCATGGGCTCGCTGGACTCGCTCAAGCGTCGCGGTCTGATGGTCTGCGTCGGCACCGCGTCCGGTCCCGTCCCGCCGTTCGATCCTGTGTTGCTGGCGATGAAAGGATCGCTCCATCTGACCCGCCCGGCGCTGGCCGACTATATTGCCGATCCGGCCGAGAAGGCGGCTCTGGCCGCCGAGGTGTTTGACCACGTCGGCAGCGGGCGGATCCGGATTGATATCAACCAAAAATATGCACTGCAGGATGCGGTGAAGGCCCACAGCGATCTCGAATCGCGCAAGACCACGGGCTCATCGATCTTTGTCATCTAAGGGGAGCATGACATGCGTGTAGAACAACTGACCTGCCATATCGGCGCTGAGCTGAGCGGTGTTCGTCTGGCCGACGCCATTCATGACGCTGGCCTGTTTGCGGAGATCCGCTCGCAACTGCTCAGACACCGGGTTCTGTTCCTGCGTCAGCAGGATATCAGCCGTGCCGAACACGTCGCCTTCGCCCGTTTGTTCGGCGACCTGGAGGATCATCCGGTGGCGGGCAGTGACCCGGACCATCCTGGTCTGGTACGTATCTACAAGACGCCGGAAGTGGCGAACGAGCGCTATGAAAATGCCTGGCACTCCGATGCCTCCTGGCGCGAGAAGCCCCCGCTGGGGTGCGTGCTGCGCTGCGTTGAGAGTCCGCAAGTGGGGGGAGACACGCTCTGGGCCAATATGGTGGTGGCCTATCAGAACCTGCCGGAGGACGTTAAGCAGAAGATAGCAGGCCTGCGCGCCCGCCATAGTCTGGAGTCCAGTTTCGGGGCGGCCATCCCTATCGAGAAGCGGCTGGCGCTCAAGGCGCAGTTCCCGGACGCAGAGCACCCGGTGGTGCGTACCCATCCGGAGACGGACGAGAAGATCCTGTTCGTCAACGCCTTCACCACACACTTCAGCAATTACCACACCCCGGCGAATGTTCGCTACGGGCAGGATTACAACATGGGCGGTAGCGATCTGCTGCGCTATTTGATAAGCCAGGCCTACCTTCCCGAATACCAGGTACGCTGGCGCTGGCAGCCCGGCAGCATCGCCATCTGGGACAACCGCAGCACACAGCACTATGCCGCCATGGACTACCCGGCTTGCCACCGCAAGATGGAGCGGACTGGGATCATGGGCGACAGGCCCTTCTGAATTACACCTTCACCCGGGCGAGATTGTCCGGGTGGATCAATGACTCATCAAGACCCTTATGCAAGGAGAGAATAGATGCAATTTTTTGACGATTCCCTGCACCCGGAAAACATGGAAAAGACCGTGATCACCGTGGCCCCTTACGGCCCGGAGTGGGCGCCGGAAGACTTCCGGGAAGACATCCCGGTCACCATGGGGGAGCAGATCCAGAAAGCGGTGGATTGCTACGAAGCCGGTGCGACGGTGCTGCACCTGCATGTGCGTGAGTTGGACGGCACAGGCTCCAAGCGCCTGTCCAAGTTCAACGAGCTGATCGCCGGGGTGCGCAAGGCCGTGCCGGACATGATTATCCAGGTCGGCGGCTCCATCTCCTTCGCCCCGGAAAGTGAGGGCGAGGCGGCCAAGTGGCTGTCAGACGACACCCGCCACATGCTGGCCGAGCTGACGCCGAAGCCGGATCAGGTCACGGTGGCCATTAACACCACCCAGATGAACATTATGGAGCTGCTCTATCCGGAGTACCTGGAAGGCACCTCCCTGGCTAACCCGGCTTTGCAGGCCGCTTACAGCGAAATGACGGTACCGGCCGGTCCGGCCTGGGTGGCAGAGCACCTCAGACGTCTGCAGGCTCATGGCATCCAGCCGCACTTCCAACTGACCGGTATGCATGCCTTCGAGACTCTGGAGCGTCTGGTGCGCAAGGGTATCTACATGGGCCCGCTCAATCTGACCTGGATCGGCATCGGCGGTGGTTTTGATGGCCCCAACCCGTACAACTTCATGAACTTCGTCCAGCGTGCGCCTGATGGTTGCACCCTGACCGCCGAATCCCTGCTCAAAAACGTGCTGCCGTTCAACATGATGGCCATGGCCATAGGTCTGCATCCGCGCTGCGGCATTGAGGACACCATCATTGGCCAGCACGGTCAGCGCATGAGCTCGGTCGAGCAGATCCAGCAGTGCGTGCGGGTGTCGCACGAGCTGGGTCGCGGGGTGGCGAACGGTAAGGAAGCCCGCGCCATCTATCGTATCGGCGTCCAGTACGACAGCGTCGAACAGACTCTGCTGGCCAACGGCATGTCGCCGAATCGCAAGGCTGGCGAGAAAGGTGTGCCGCAACGCGGCTAAACGAGACGTGCCGCCCCCTCCATCGCTGATGGGGCGGCCTGAGCGCTACGCGGTGCGGGCAGATGAATGAGGAACTGTATGGCTACGTATCATATCAACAACGATGACGAAGCGAGCAAGGTTACCGTTCCGCGTCGTTATGCCTGGGTAGTCTTTGCGCTGACTTTTGGGCTGCTGATCTCCGACTATATGTCGCGTCAGGTGCTCAACGCCGTCTTCCCCATGCTTAAGGGAGAATGGGCGCTAACCGATACTGAACTTGGCCTGCTCAGCGGCATCGTGGCGCTGATGGTCGGGTTGTTAACTTTCCCGCTCTCCCTGCTGGCGGATCGCTTTGGCCGGGTGAAGAGCCTGACGCTGATGGCTATGCTGTGGAGTCTGGCGACCCTGGGCTGTGCCGTGGCCCAGAATTACGAAGAGATGTTCGCTGCCCGCTTCCTGGTTGGAGTGGGGGAGGCTGCTTATGGCAGCGTCGGTATCGCCGTGGTGGTCTCTGTCTTCCCGCGGGAAATGCGGGCCACCTTGTCAGGCGCGTTCATCTCCGGTGGTATGTTTGGCTCTGTGCTGGGTATGGCCTCTGGGGGCGTGCTGGCCCATTTTCTGGGCTGGCGATGGGCTTTCGCGGGCATGGCGCTGTTCGGCCTGCTGCTGGCGATGCTCTATCCGATTCTCGTCAAGGAAACGCGCATCTCACCGACGAGAGGCGTAGCGCGTCCTGCACCCGAGATCTACAGCAAGTCGTTACGTACCCTCTACTCCAGCCGCTCTGTGATTTCGGCCTATATTGGCAGCGGCTTGCAGCTGTTTGTCGGCGGGACCGTCATCGTCTGGATGCCGAGCTATCTCAACCGTTATTACGACATGGGCACGGATAAGGCGGGGAGCATTGCCGCCATCATCGTGCTGTGCAGCGGCGCGGGCATGATCCTCTGCGGCGTTCTGAGCGACAAGATGTGCCGGAATCGGCCGGATCGTAAGATAAGCCTGGCCATCTTCTACAGCCTCAGCAGTTGCACGCTGCTGTCGCTGGCATTCGCCCTGCCGACAGGCATGGCCCAACTGGTCTTGATCTGTCTCGGCATGTTCATCGCCACCGGCACCTCGGGCCCGGCGGGCGCCATGGTCGCTAACCTGACAAGCGCCAGCGTACACGGTACGGCCTTTGCCACCCTGACACTGGCCAACAACCTGCTCGGGCTGGCTCCGGGTCCCTTCGTCACGGGACGGGTCTCCGACCTCATCGGTCTGGATAACGCTTTCCAACTGGTACCCCTGGTCAGCATCGCGGCGGCGGCCGTCTTCTCCTATGCCAAGCGCCACTATCACAAAGACATGGCAAGGCTGGAAAGTGATTCACCGCCGTCTGTGGCGGGTGAACCTGCCGTCGGTACCCATACCACGGAGGCGCGGACATGAGCGGAATCGTGAAAGTCGAGGTCTATTTCGACTTCATCTGTCCCTGGTGTCTGATTGGCAAGCGCCAGCTGGAGCGGGCATTGGCCCTGCTGCATGCCGAGCAACCTGAGGTGTTGGTCGATGTCAGTTGGCGCGGGGTGCAACTGCTGCCCTGTCTGCCCGCGCAAGGGGAATCTTTCACCGACTTCTATATCAAGCGTCTGGGCAGCGAGCAGGCCATGCGTCTGCGTCAAGCCGAGGTGCAGCAAGCCGCGGCGGCGGCCGGGGCAACACTGGACTTTAGCCGGATCGCCCGCATGCCCAATAGCGCCGATGCGCATAGATTGTGGCAGCAGGCCTGCACGCTCGGCACCCCGGCGCAAACGGATGCACTGCTGGAGGCGCTGTTTACCACGCACTTTGTGCGGGGTGGGAACCTGGGAGATAGCGACACTCTGCTGGGGGTTGCCGAAGCTGTCGGTTTCTCACCCGACCCGTTGGCGGATTGCCTGCTGGGCGATGGAACCCCCTTCATCGGCGAGGCTGCTGCGAAGGCCAGCCAGGGCGTGCCCTGTTTCGTGGTCGATGGCGCTTTTACCCTGTCCGGGGCGCAACCGGCCGAGCGGCTGCTCGCCGGTTTGCGCCAGGCGCTGGCGGTACAACCCACAGTGAAAGGAACCGCAATATGAAAGAAAAACGCATCGCCGTTCCGGCGGAGCGCGTCCCCGCCCCTGGACTGCGAACCTTGATCGAGGCGGAGGGCAAGAGCCTGGCGCTGTTCAACGTTGCCGGGCAGTTCTACGCCATCGACGACGGCTGCCCCCATCAGGGAGCGTCTTTGTGCGGCGGTCGGCTGGAAGGGGAGGTTATCCAGTGCGGCGCTCACGGTCTGCGTTTCAATCTGCGCACCGGTTATCTGCTCAACTCGACTCAGCTCAAGGTCAGTCGCTACCCCGTCGAGCAAGTAGACGAACAGCTTTTTATCGTCATCGACACCGTGCAAGAGGGATGACCGGAGTATTGCGCTGATCCCGATACTCTGGGTCATGAAACATTAAAAATCAATGGACTGTGCTGCATGAGTGCAGTGGGGCTAACAAGAGAGGTATTCATGAACAAGGTCTATCCCAATGCCCACGCGGCCCTGGCGGATCTGGTGCAGGACGGTATCACCATCGCTTCGGGCGGATTCGGCCTGTGCGGCATCCCCGAGTCGCTCATTGAGGCGCTACGCGAGACGGGCAAGCGGGGGTTCACCATCATCAGCAACAACTGCGGGGTGGATGAGTTTGGTCTGGGACCGCTGCTCTACAGCCGTCAGATCAAGAAGATGATCTCCTCCTACGTGGGGGGAAACAAGGAGTTCGAACGTCAGTATCTGGCCGGTGAGCTGGAGCTGGAGTTCACCCCCCAGGGCACCCTGGCCGAGAAGTTGCGGGCGGGCGGTGCGGGGATCCCCGCTTTCTTCACCCGAACCGGCTACGGCACCCTGGTTGCCGAAGGCAAGGAGACCCGTCAGTTCGGCGACGAATGGTATGTGATGGAGCTGTCCCTGACCGCCGATCTGGCCCTGATCAAAGGCGCCAGGGCAGACAAGGCGGGCAACCTGACGTTCAACAAGACGGCGCGCAACTTCAACCCGCTCTGCGCCAGGGCGGGCCGGATCTGTGTCGCCGAGGTGGAGGAGATAGTCGAGGTCGGCGAATTGGCGCCGGACGAGATCCACCTGCCTGGCATCTATGTGCAGCGACTTGTCCTCAACCCTCATCCGAAGAAACACATCGAAGTACGCACAGTGAAAAAGGACTGATCATATGGCCTGGACCCGTGAAGAGATGGCGCAACGCGCCGCCCTGGAGCTGCAAGACGGCTTTTATGTCAACCTGGGGATCGGCTTGCCGACCCTGGTGGGCAACTATATTCCGGACGGCATGGAGGTCTGGCTGCAGAGCGAGAACGGTCTGCTTGGCATAGGCCCCTTCCCTGGCGAAGAAGAGCTGGATCCGGATCTCATCAACGCCGGTAAGCAGACCATCACCACCTTACCCGGCAGCAGCTTCTTCGACAGCGCTGAGAGCTTCGCCATGATCCGTGGCGGTCGCATCGACCTGGCGCTGCTCGGGGCTATGCAGGTGTCGGTGCGGGGCGATCTGGCGAACTGGATGATCCCGGGCAAGATGGTCAAGGGCATGGGCGGCGCCATGGATCTGGTGGCGGGCGTCAAGCGGGTGGTGGTGCTGATGGAGCACTGCGCCAGGGGCGGGGCACACAAGATCCTGGCGAACTGCGATCTGCCGCTGACCGGCGTCGGGGTGGTGGACCGCATCATCAGCGATCTCGCGGTGCTGGATATTACTTCCGATGGCCTGCGTCTGGTGGAGATGGCCCCCGGCGTCGAGTTTGAGGCGCTACAGGCCGCTACCGGCTGCCCGATACTGCGCTGGTAATGTGGTGCCTCGGGGTTCCGACGTTGTGTTAATGCGGCAGAGTGGGTTATGCCGGGGACAGACCGTCCCCGTGCGGATGCTGATACTGCCCGTTATGCAACATGTGTATCTTAAGCCGGGCGTCAGATAAGCGCCCTGGCGCTGACCAGCCAGTCTGGAAGATGCAGTCGCCGGAGACAAGGCTGACACCGGTAAAAAGCACGGCGCTTTGGCACTGGAAATCGCGAAGATGGTCGCAGGTGGCGTCATCGTGTGACAGCGTCTGCGGAATGTATTCCAGCCTGAACCTACGCTGCGTCAGGTCGGAGGAAAGCAGGTGTGGAGACATAATACCGGCATCCCGCCCTCATCAGGGATGAGCCAAACCTGCGCTGCGCCCATGTTGGATAAATCTTCTCTTTGCATGCATTTTCCGTCAGCGTTACGGTGAGATGTCGATACACCCTCTCATGCTTTGCCACTGTCAGATAACTACCTGTCCTGACGCGACGCACGGCAGTTGACGCGCATCATGTTGTACCTTCCCGGCTAATTCCATTGTTAAATATTTGTTTAATTGATCACAAAAAACAAACATTTCAGATCTTTTTATGCGCATTTTATAAAAATGTAGATATTTTTAATTTATGGCTACGAAATGAACATCGCAATGTCCCCCTGAGTCTCTACTGAGAGGTTTGATTCTGATGAACACACTGACTGCCGTAAAACAGCATGCCGCCGACGTCTCCCGTAATGCGCCCGCTTTTACTGTTGCCCCTTCACGGCAATCACCCCGGATGCTGGAGCTGACATTCTCCGCCCAGGTGACGGAGAAATTCCTGCAACAGGTCGAGCAGTGGCCGGTGCAGGCGCTGGAGTATAAATCGTTTTTGCGGTTTCAAGTGGGCAAAATCCTTGACGATCTCTGCGGTAATCAGCTGCAGCCGCTGCTGATTAATACTCTGCTGAACCGCAGCGAAGGCGCGCTGCTTATCGGGGCGGAAGGTATCGATAACGTCGCGCAGGCCGATGAGATGGTTAAACTGGCGACCGCCGTGGCGCACCTGATTGGACGTTCAAACTTTGATGCGATGAGCGGTCAGTACTACGCGCGCTTCGTGGTGAAAAACGTCGACAGTTCGGACAGCTATCTGAGACAGCCGCACCGCGTGCTGGAGCTGCATAACGACGGCACCTACGTCGAAGAAGTCACGGACTATGTGCTGATGATGAAAATCGATGAGCAGAATATGCAGGGCGGAAATTCGCTGCTGCTGCACCTGGACGACTGGGAGCATCTGCAGCGCTACTTCACGCACCCGCTGGCGCGTCGCGCGATGCGCTGGGCCGCGCCGCCGAGCAAAAACGTCAGCCACGACGTGTTCCATCCGGTCTTTGATGTCGATGCCCAGGGGCGCCCGGTCATGCGCTATATCGATCAGTTTGTACAGCCTAAAGATTTTGAGGAGGGCGTCTGGCTGAGCGAGCTGTCGGATGCGCTGGAAAACAGCAAAAACATCCTTTCGGTACCGGTTCCGGTCGGGAAATTCCTGCTTATTAACAATCTGTTCTGGCTGCACGGGCGCGATCGCTTTACGCCGCACCCGGATCTGCGTCGTGAGCTGATGCGCCAGCGCGGTTACTTTGCGTATTCCACTCCCCACTACCAGACTCATCAATAAGCGTTATTAAACAAAGGAAGTGAGCGGATGTACGATTTTGTGATTATTGGCGGCGGCATCATCGGCATGTCCACCGCCATGCAGCTGATTGACGTCTATCCTGACGCCAGAATTGCGTTACTGGAAAAAGAGTCCGCTCCGGCCTGTCACCAGACGGGCCACAACAGCGGGGTTATTCATGCCGGGGTGTATTACACCCCGGGAAGCCTCAAAGCGCAGTTTTGCCTGGCTGGCAACCGGGCCACCAAAGCGTTCTGCGATCAAAACGGCATTCGCTACGACAGTTGCGGAAAAATGCTGGTCGCGACCTCGGACCTGGAGATGGATCGCATGCGGGCGCTGTGGGAGCGCACCGCGGCGAACGGGCTGGAGCGTGAATGGCTGAGCGCCGCAGAGCTGCGGGAGCGGGAACCCAATATCACGGGGCTTGGCGGTATTTTTGTCCCTTCAAGCGGCATCGTCAGCTACCGCGAGGTTACCGCGGCGATGGCGAAAAACTTTCAGGCCAAAGGCGGCGAGATTGTGTATGGCGCCGAGGTCAGCGCTCTGCATGAACATGCCGCGGGGGTGGTTGTCCATACCCGGCAAGGGCAGGAGTTCGAGGCCGCCACGCTGATAACGTGCTCAGGGCTGATGGCTGACCGGCTGGTCAAAATGCTGGGCGTCGATCCTGGCTTTATTATCTGCCCGTTCCGCGGCGAGTATTTCCGCCTGGCGCCACAGCATAACCAGATAGTGAATCATTTGATCTACCCGATCCCTGACCCGGCGATGCCGTTTCTCGGCGTCCACCTGACCCGAATGATCGACGGCAGCGTGACGGTCGGCCCTAACGCGGTGCTGGCGTTTAAACGCGAGGGATACCGCAAGCGTGATTTCTCGCTTGCCGATACGCTGGAGATCTTCGGTTCCTCCGGCATCCGTCGTGTTTTGCAGAAAAACCTGCGTTCGGGGCTTGGCGAGATGAAGAATTCGTTATGCAAAAGCGGCTATCTGCGGCTGGTGCAAAAGTACTGCCCGAGCCTGACGCTAAACGACCTACAGCCCTGGCCTGCGGGCGTGCGCGCCCAGGCGGTCTCTCCGGATGGCAAACTGATTGACGACTTTCTGTTTGTCACCACGCCACGTTCTATTCACACCTGCAATGCGCCTTCTCCGGCGGCGACGTCGGCCCTTCCTATCGGCGCCCATATCGTCAGCAAGGTGATGACCTTGTTGGAAAGCCAGACCAATCCCGGCCGCAGATTGCGCGCCGCACAAAGCGTGGATGCGCTGCATGCCGCATTCACCCGTCAACCTTCTTAAGACAGGAAAAGATAATGCAATTTCGCGATCCCGAGTTGTTCCGACAGCAGGCATTTATCGATGGTCAATGGCGTGATGCGCTCAGCGGTGAGGTAACAGCGGTCGTCAATCCCGCCAACGGACAGCGTCTGGGCAGCGTCCCTAAAATGGGCGCCGAAGAAACCCGTCAGGCGATAGACGCCGCCAACCGCGCGCTGCCAGCCTGGCGCGCCTTAACGGCCAAAGCGCGCGCCACCGTGTTACGCCGCTGGTTCGATCTGATGATGGAAAACCAGGAGGATCTGGCCCGGCTGATGACCCTTGAACAGGGTAAACCGCTGGCGGAAGCCAGAGGGGAAATTAGCTATGCCGCCTCGTTTATCGAATGGTTCGCTGAAGAGGGCAAGCGCATCTATGGCGACACAATTCCGGGTCATCAGGCCGATAAGCGTCTCATCGTGATTAAACAGCCGATTGGCGTCACTGCGGCCATTACCCCGTGGAACTTCCCGTCGGCGATGATCACCCGTAAGGCCGGTCCTGCGCTGGCGGCAGGTTGCACGATGGTGCTCAAACCCGCCAGCCAGACGCCGTATTCCGCACTGGCGCTGGCGCACCTGGCGCAGCGCGCCGGGATCCCCGACGGCGTGTTTAATGTGGTCACCGGCTCGGCAGGCGCCATCGGCGACGAACTCACCCGCAACCCGATTGTGCGCAAGCTGTCGTTCACCGGCTCAACGGAAATCGGCCGTTTGCTGATGGCGCAGTGCGCAAAAGATATCAAGAAGGTGTCGCTGGAGCTGGGCGGCAATGCGCCGTTTATTGTCTTTGACGATGCTGACCTCGACAGCGCGGTGGAAGGCGCCCTGGCGTCGAAGTTCCGTAACGCCGGACAAACCTGCGTGTGCGCCAACCGCCTGTACGTTCAGGATGGCGTTTACGACCGCTTTGCCGAAAAGCTTCAACAGGCGGTCGCCAAACTGCAATTGGGCGACGGTTTACAGCCTGGCGTGACCACCGGGCCGCTGATTGATGAAAAGGCGGTCGCCAAAGTGCAGGAGCATATCGCCGATGCGCTGGAGAAAGGCGCCCGTGTCGTGGCGGGCGGCCACGCGCATGCGCTGGGCGGGAATTTCTTCCAGCCCACCATCCTGGTGAACGTTCCGGCGAATGCGCGCGTGGCAAAGGAGGAAACCTTTGGTCCGCTGGCGCCGCTGTTTCGTTTTCACGATGAAGCCGAGGTGATTGCGCAGGCCAACGATACCGAATTTGGTCTGGCGGCCTATTTCTACGCCCGCGACCTGAGCCGCGTGTTCCGCGTCGGCGAAGCGCTGGAGTACGGTATTGTCGGCATCAATACCGGCATTATTTCCAATGAAGTTGCCCCCTTTGGCGGGATCAAAGCCTCGGGCCTTGGTCGCGAAGGGTCTAAATATGGCATCGAGGATTATTTAGAGATCAAATACATGTGTATTGGTCTCTGATCCCTGACCGATGTCTGGACACGTGCCCCGACGCGGTAATGTCGGGGTGCTCTCCCAAGTGAATCAAAACAACAACACATTGAGAGGGTAATAACTATGGGGCAATTGTCACCATCGCATGCGCTGGGCGGCGGGCTGAAATCACGCCACGTCACCATGTTATCCATCGCCGGCGTCATCGGCGCGAGTTTGTTTGTCGGCTCCAGCGTGGCGATCGCCGAAGCCGGGCCTGCCGTTATACTGTCTTACCTGTTTGCCGGTCTGCTGGTGGTTATGATCATGCGGATGCTCGCCGAAATGGCGGTATCCTCCCCGGACACGGGCTCGTTTTCCACCTACGCTGATAAGGCGATTGGCCGCTGGGCCGGGTATACCATCGGCTGGTTGTACTGGTGGTTCTGGGTGCTGGTGATTCCGCTGGAGGCCAATATCGCGGCGATGATCCTTAATTCCTGGATCCCCGGCGTGCCCATCTGGCTGTTTTCGCTATTGATCACCCTCGCGTTGACCGGGAGTAATTTGCTTAGCGTTAAAAACTACGGTGAATTCGAATTCTGGCTGGCGCTGTGCAAAGTGATCGCCATTCTGGCGTTTATCGGCCTGGGCGCGGTGGCGATTAGCGGTTTCTACCCCTATGCCGAGGTCGGCGGCGTATCCCGTCTTTGGGATCACGGCGGCTTTATGCCCAACGGTTTTGGCGCAGTGCTGAGTGCGATGCTTATCACCATGTTTTCGTTTATGGGGGCGGAAATCGTCACCATCGCGGCGGCAGAGTCCGACACGCCGGATAAGCATATTGTACGCGCGACCAACTCCGTCATCTGGCGTATTTCGCTGTTTTATCTGTGCTCGATTTTTGTGGTGGTGGCGCTGATCCCCTGGAATACTCCGGGGCTTAAAGAGGTGGGGTCATACCGCTCTGTGCTTGAGTTGCTGCATATCCCCTACGCGCGACTCATCATGGACTGTGTCATCCTGTTGTCGGTGACCAGTTGCCTTAACTCCGCCCTGTATACCGCATCAAGGATGCTCTACTCCCTGAGCCGCCGGGGCGATGCGCCGGAAGTGATGGGGCGGACCAACCAGAGCAAGACGCCTTATGTCGCCGTATTGTTGTCGACCGGTGCGGCGTTTTTAACGGTTATCGTCAATTACTATGCGCCAGCCAAAGTGTTTAAGTTCCTGATAGACAGCTCAGGCGCCATTGCGCTGCTGGTGTATCTGGTTATCGCGGTGTCGCAGCTGCGGATGCGCAAGCAACTGCAGGGCCAGGAGCATGCGCTCAAGCTTAAGATGTGGCTGTACCCATGGCTGACCTGGCTTGTCATCGCCTTTATCACCGTCGTGCTGGTGGTGATGCTGTTCCGGCCGGGGCAGCAGCTTGAGGTGCTGTCGACCGGGCTGCTGGGGCTTGGGATTATTTGTACGGTGCCGATTATGTCCCGTTGGAAGAAACTGATTTTGTGGCAAAAATCGGCGTGGCAGAATACGCTGTAGCCCTGTTTTCCCGGCCATCACTGGCCGGGATTTTGCCCTTTAAGGCGCGCCTCATGTCGCCGCTTAAGAGACGGGAGTTTTGCCCATGACTGCCATTTCCCAACCGACAGCCATTGACGGCTACCGGTGGCTAAAAAACGACATTATTCGCGGCGAATACCTGCCCGATGAGAAGCTGCGGATGAGCCTGTTAACCTCGCGCTACGGGCTGGGAGTGGGGCCGTTGCGGGAAGCGCTTTCGCAACTGGTCGCCGAACGGCTGGTCACGGTGGTTAATCAGAAAGGCTATCGCGTTGCCCCGATGTCCGAGAGCGAACTGCTCGATATTTTTGATGCCCGCGCCAATATGGAAGCTATGCTGGTGCAGCTTGCGGTCGAGCGCGGTACCGACGAGTGGGAAGCCGAGGTGCTGGCGCGCGCGCATATGCTCAATAAACTTGAGTCCAGCGAGGCCAGCGAGGAACTACTGGAGGAGTGGGACTTGCGCCATCAGGCGTATCACACGGCCATTGTCGCCGGATGCGGTTCCCAGTATTTGCTGCAAATGCGCCAGCGCCTTTTCGATCTGGCGGCGCGCTACCGGTTTATCTGGCTGCGCAAGACGGTCTTATCCGTCGAAATGCTCGAAGACAAACATGTTCAGCATGAAGCGTTGACGCAGGCGATCCTCGCCCGCGACGCGGCGTTAAGCAGCGAACTGATGCGCCAGCATTTATTAACGCCGATCCCCGTTATTCAGCAGGCGATGGCGCTGAATACACCGCGGGAAAACCTTGCCTGATGCGTTGTACAATTCGTCACAAGCCGTAACCACATCCTCACTGATGAAATGACTTCTCTGGCGTAGAGTTATTTCATCGCCCTGATGCAGGGGCTAAACTGAAAAAGAAATTGAGGATGTTGCCATGAAAAAAGTATTAGCCCTGATGATTGCTGCCACTATGGGACTGTCTTCTGCCGCTTTCGCAGCCGGCACCACCACTACAGCACCTGCAGCAGCACCGGCTGCCTCGGCTGCTAAGGCGCCGACAACCGTTAAGCATCATAAAAAACATCACAAAGCAACCACAGCGGCCCCGGCGCAAAAAGCCCAGTCCGCGAAAAAACATCACAAGTCTACTAAGCACCACAGCACAAAACCGGCCGCTAAACCAGCCGCGTAACCGGACGCGCTAAATGGCGCCAGCTATCTCTGATGCCCGGTAATTACCGGGCATTATTTTTTCAGAGGTGTCATCAAATGCGCAGATACTCATTTGAAATCATGCTGGGCATATTACTGCTGTGCGGTGTTATCGCCGCAATAATACTGCTTTCTACCGTTTTTACCCCGGCCTGGCTGTGACGGCCAATAATCCCTTCCTTTTCTGTGTTTCCTCACGTCACAGGTGCGGTTGCGCGTAACGCTTCACCGCGTCCAGCGCTTTTTGGATATGACTGCTGGGATCGTTATCCGTGTAGCTAAAGAGGATCTTGCCGCTTGGCGCGATGACAAACGAGGTACGACCTGAAACGGTTGTCCCCTTCATCTCCATTAGCGTCTGGTATTCAGCGGCCACTTTGGCGTCGGGATCGGCGGCGACGGCGAATTTATCGCGGCACTCCTGCTTTGAAAACTCCCCAACCTGATCGATATTCCCCGCCGTCACGCCAATGACGGTCGCCCCCAGCCGTTTGAAATCATCGGCAGCATTGGCAAACTCGTTGGCCTCAATGGTGCAGCCTCGGGTGAAGGCAGCGGGAAAGAAGTAGAGCACGACCAGTCCTTCCTGCAATGCCTGCTGGAGGGAAAAGGTCATCGGTTTACCGTCAATCGCGCCACGCAGGGTGAAATCCGGGGCTTGATCGCCCACCTGAAGAGCGGCTTGTGCCGTCATTGCCAGTGAGGAAAAGCTCAGAATGACGGCCCCCATCAGGTAACAAAGGCACTTTTTTAAACGTTTCATGGCAAATCCCCCATAACACCCATACATCGGACTGGCGAGAAAATAGACGCGCCAGTTCTTTTAGTTTCGCCTGGTAGCGAAAAATTTCCTGTTTTTAACCAGAAAAAACATCCGCAAGGGGGATTGCGGATGTTTCATTGCCAGGTTACTCCAGCGCCTGCGGAATAGTATTCAATGCCTTGACCGCATCGGCGGGCAGCGTCAGCGAGGCGGCCGTCAGGTTTTCCTGCAGATGGTTGAGCGACGACGTGCCTGGGATCAGCAGAATATTGGGCGATCGCTGCAGCAACCAGGCCAGCGCGACCTGCATGGGCGTCGCCCCCAGGCGCTCCGCCACGTCGTTTAGATCCTGCGACTGTAAAGGCGTAAAGCCGCCGAGCGGGAAGAACGGCACATAGGGAATGTTTTTCGCCGCCAGCGTATCAATCAGCGGGTCGTCCTGACGGTTGGCCACGTTATAAAAGTTTTGTACGCAGGCGATAGGGGTCATCTTCAGCCCGTCTTCAACCTGTGTGGGCGTCACGTTGCTCAGACCGATATGACGGATAAGCCCGCGTTCTTTGAGTTTAATCAGCGTGGTGAGCGGTTCTTCCAGCGACCCTTCCGCCGGGCCGTGTTTGCTGAACATGCTGCGCAGGTTAACGACGTCAAGCGCCTCTAATCCCAGATTACGCAGGTTATCCTCAACGGCCTGCGTTAACTCCGGCGCCGACATTGCCGGCAGCCAGTTGCCCTGCTCGTCGCGGCGGGCGCTGACTTTCGTCACGATGGTCAGGTTATCGGAATAGGGGTGCAGCGCTTTGCGGATAAGCTGGTTGGTGACGTGCGGGCCGTAGAAATCAGAGGTATCAATATGGTTGACGCCTGCTTCTACCACTGCCTGAAGCACTTTCACGGCCATCTCGGGATCTTTAGGCGGGCCGAACACGCCGGGACCAGCTAGCTGCATTGCGCCGTAGCCAAGACGGTAGACCTCGCGTTCACCGAGCGTGTAACGGCCGGACTGTTTAACACTGGACATAACGGTTTCCTCATCTCATAGGCTGACTAACCGAATAAGTGTAAACCCGTTCGTAAGGCCAGAGTGTGACAAACGTTAGCGGAATGTGCGGCAGAGAACCTGCCGCACAAAGGGGTCAACCGAAGAACATGACCGACACGCACAGCAGGCCGACGATAAGTGTAATCAGGCTGCCGATGGAGCGGTGCGGTTTCAGCGCCGGGATCAGGTAGGTGGACAGGGTCGGCATGATAAACAGGATCATGGCGATAAGCGGCCCGCTGATGGCGTAAATCATCGAGATAGCGTTCGGGTTAATACAGCAGACGGCGAAGGTCACCACCGAAACCAGCAATATTGACATTGCCCGGTTAAACGCGCGGCTCTTATGAACGCCCACCAGGTGTAGCCCGGCTTTGACCATTTCGCTGGCACCTTCAATCACGCCGAAATAGGTGCCGAGAAACGATTTCGACATCGCGATAATCGCCACGATAATTCCTGAAACCGCCAGCCACTGCGGTGCGGCGGGCATCATCGCGAGGGCGGAAAGAATGGTGACGCCTTCCTCTTTCGCTGAGGTGATATAGCTTTCCGGGATCGCCAGCAGGCAACTGAATACGAAGAACAGCACGCTCAGACAGATGATGAGATAGGCTACCCGCATAATTTTTTTGCATTTATCCATGGCCCGATCGCCAAATTTCTCCCGCCGATCGATGGCGAACGTGGAGATAATCGGCGTATGGCTAAAAGCGAAAACCATCACAGGGATAGAGAGCCAGACCTGGTGCAGCGTATGCGGCGTGACGTTTAACTGCTCGCCGGAAAACAGTGAAGGCTGCCAGCTGCCCGTCAGATACAGCGATAAAAACAGAAAGTAAGCGATCAGCGGGAACACCAGAAAGCCCATGACCTTCAGCGTCACGTGGCGCCCCATCAAAAAGATAAGGTTGAGCACCAGTACCACCGCGAGACTGACCAGCATTCTGATGCCCGTCGTCACTGTCATCTGTTTTGCCAGTTGTTCCGTCAGCGAATTGGTGATGGCGACGGCGTAGATAAGCACCACGACGAAGAAGGCAATGAAATAGAGCGCGGTAATCAGGCTGCCGATTTTTTTGCCGTAGTAGTGAGTGACCGCGCCGGTGATACCAACCCCTGCCGGGGTGTTCGACGACAGGATAAACTGGCACAACGCCCGGTGCGGCCAGTAGGTGAGCGGCCACGCGACCAGCGCGGTAATGATGAGCACCATCGCTCCGGCGGAGCCTAACTGAATCGGCAGGAACAGGGTGCCAGCCCCTACCGCAGTACCATATAAGGCGAAACTCCAGAGAGTGTCGTCTTTTGACCATATTTTCGACATTACTTAATTTTTTACACCATGGAACCCAAAAAAGAGGGCGAATTTACCATATTTTGCGGTGGTTCGGGGGATCGGTTTGCATTCCCGGCCATTGACGGGAATCGCGAGGTCGTGCAAACGGTGAACGGGCTTTGTGATAACTCTCACTTTTTTAAACAATTGCGATAATTATTGATAACAATGCCGCTACTATAGCGGTGTTTATTTACGCTGAGGTCGAGATGAAAGACGTCGTTATCGTAGGTGCGGTTCGCACCCCCATCGGTTGCTTCCAGGGCGCATTGTCCGGCTTTACGGCCGTAGAATTGGGCTGTGTGGTCGTACGAGCGCTGGTAGAGCGAAGCGGTATTGATCCCCACAGCGTAGATGAAGTGATCCTCGGCCAGGTGTTAACGGCAGGGGCCGGGCAAAACCCGGCCCGCCAGTCGGCCATCAAAGGCGGTTTACCCAACACCGTGTCGGCCATTACCATCAACGACGTCTGCGGCTCGGGCCTGAAGGCGCTGCATCTGGCGACGCAGGCCATCCAGTGCGGCGAAGCGGATGTGGTTATCGCGGGCGGTCAGGAGAACATGAGCCGCGCGCCGCATGTGCTGACCGACAGCCGCACCGGGGCGCGTCTTGGCAACAGTCAGCTGATTGATAGCCTCGTCCATGACGGGTTATGGGATGCCTTCAACGATTATCATATGGGCGTTACCGCGGAAAACCTGGCCCGGGAGTACGGCATCAGCCGCGAGCGTCAGGACGCCTGGGCGCTCAGCTCGCAGCAAAAAGCGCGCAGAGCGATTGACTCCGGGCGTTTTCGCGAGGAAATCGTCCCGGTCGTCAACGTGCAAAAAAACGGCGTCACCCAGATTGTCGATACCGACGAGCAGCCGCGTACCGATGCCAGCGCGGAAGGGCTGGCGAGCCTGTCGCCCGCGTTCGAACACGCCGGTTCCGTGACGGCGGGCAACGCCTCCTCCATTAATGACGGCGCGGCGGCGGTGATGATGATGAGCGAATCAAAAGCGCTCGAGCTGAATTTACCTGTCCTCGCGCGCATTCGTGCTTTTGCCAGCGTAGGCGTCGATCCGGCGCTGATGGGCATTGCGCCAGTCTATGCGACCCGCCGCTGTCTGGAGCGGGTGGGTTGGCGCCTCGATGAGGTGGACCTGATCGAAGCCAACGAGGCTTTCGCCGCGCAGGCTATCTCCGTCGGCAAAGTGCTGGAATGGGATGAGCGGCGGGTAAATGTGAATGGCGGCGCCATCGCGCTCGGACACCCCATTGGCGCCTCCGGCTGCCGCATTCTGGTTTCGCTGGTGCATGAGATGATGAAGCGCGATGCTCGCAAGGGGCTGGCGACGCTGTGCATCGGTGGCGGCCAGGGCGTGGCGCTGGCCGTGGAACGCGAATAACGTTGAAAAAAAAGCCCTTCTGGCGAAGGGCAAGGCCAGTTACAGAAACAGTGATCACCGTATCAAAACGCCTTTTCACTTCATGTGATGGCTGGCGCATTTCGCTAAACTCCCCTCAATGACCTTCCCGCATGTCCGCCGACATCTGCTCCTCTTCGTTTTCCTGCCGCTTTTTTCTCTTTGCATGCTATTTTTTAAAGTTATCTCAACTTTATGTTTTTATTATTTATTTATAATTCAAAATCTCATTTTAATGCTGATGTTCGTGATCGGCATGGCATTTTTGCTATTTATAAACATAAAAATTGAAACATCGTTTTATTTATAATTGAAAAGCCAATCGCAGAGGGATAAGATGGTTCCATCAGAAAACGAAACAGCATTTTGAACACCCGAAGACTACATTCCCGGAGGCTATCGTGGACGTCAGACAAAGTATCCACAGCGCGCATGCCAAAACCCTGGATACCCAGGGGCTGCGTAGTGAATTTTTAGTTGAACAGGTATTTACCGCCGATGAGTACACCATGGTGTACAGCCACATCGATCGCATTATCGTTGGCGGCATTATGCCGGTTCAGCGCACAGTGTCGGTGGGCAGTGAAGTCGGTAAACAGCTGGGCGTTAGCTATTTCCTGGAGCGTCGCGAGCTGGGCGTTATCAATATCGGCGGACCCGGCACCATCACCGTGGATGGGCTGTGTTTTGAAATAGGTCACCGCGATGCGCTGTACGTAGGGAAGGGCGCCAAAGAGGTGGTCTTCGCCAGCCTTGATAGCGCGAAGCCAGCGAAGTTCTACTACAACTGCGCCCCAGCGCATACCGCGTACCCGACGAAAAAAGTGACGCCTGCTGACGTCGCGCCGGTGACGCTTGGCGACAACCTCACCAGCAACCGCCGCACCATCAACAAGTATTTTGTCCCCGACGTGCTGGAAACCTGCCAACTGAGCATGGGGCTGACTGAGCTGGCGCCTGGCAACCTGTGGAACACCATGCCGTGCCATACCCATGAGCGCCGCATGGAGGTCTATTTCTATTTCAATATGGATGACGACGCCTGTGTGTTCCACATGATGGGACAGCCTCAGGAAACGCGTCATATCGTCATGCATAACGAACAGGCGGTTATCTCTCCGAGCTGGTCGATTCACTCCGGTGTCGGCACACGCGCCTACACCTTTATCTGGGGCATGGTTGGTGAGAACCAGGTCTTTGATGATATGGACCATGTTGCGGTGCGCGATCTGCGCTAATTGCCGGTAACCCACTATCACTACGCCTGTCGAGGACAGGCTCGAAAGAGTAAGGAACAATTATGATTCTTGATACATTCTCTCTGGCTGGCAAAGTTGCCGTTGTCACTGGCTGCGACACCGGTCTGGGACAGGGAATGGCGTTAGGCCTGGCGCAAGCGGGCTGCGATATCGTCGGCATCAACATCGTTGAGCCGGTGGAAACTATCGAACGCGTTACCGCCCTGGGACGTCGTTTTCTGAGCCTGACCGCTGATTTGCGTCAGATTGACGGGATCCCGGCGCTGCTCGACCGCGCGGTGGCAGAGTTCGGCCACATTGATATTCTGATCAACAACGCCGGTCTGATTCGTCGTCAGGACGCTATTGAGTTCAGCGAAAAAGACTGGGACGACGTCATGAACCTGAACATCAAGAGCGTGTTCTTTATGTCTCAGGCAGTGGCGAAGCATTTCATTCAGCAGGGCAGCGGCGGCAAAATTATCAACATCGCATCAATGCTCTCCTTCCAGGGCGGGATCCGCGTACCGTCTTACACCGCTTCCAAGAGCGGCGTAATGGGCGTTACTCGTCTGCTGGCAAACGAATGGGCGAAGCACAATATCAACGTGAACGCCATCGCACCGGGCTACATGGCGACCAACAATACTCAGCAACTGCGCTCCGACGAGCAGCGTAGCGCGGAAATCCTCGACCGTATCCCGGCCGGGCGTTGGGGCCTGCCGAGCGACCTGATGGGGCCGGTGGTGTTCCTTGCGTCCAGCGCTTCCGATTACATCAATGGCTACACCATTGCTGTGGATGGCGGCTGGCTGGCGCGCTAATTCGCTCCGTCGTCAAAGACAAACCCCTGCCTGTCGGCGGGGGTTTTGCTTATTGGCGGCAAAGTGGAAAGTTTGTCGTAACTCTGTTTCACTGTCAGAGACCATCACGGCAGAGGAGCGGGCATGAAAACTATCGGGTTATTAGGCGGCATGAGTTGGGAATCGACCATTCCCTATTATCGGCTGATTAACGAAGGCGTCAGGCAGCGCCTGGGCGGGCTGCATTCCGCGCCGCTGCTGCTGCACAGCGTCGATTTCCATGAGATAGAAGCCTGCCAGTCCGCCGGGGAGTGGGAAAAAGCCGGGCAGATACTGGCCGATGCCGCCGCCGGGCTTGAACGTATCGGCGCCGAGGGGATTGTGCTGTGTACCAACACCATGCACAAGGTGGCGCAACAGATTGAATCCCGCTGCCGGGTGCCGTTTTTGCATATCGCCGATGCCACCGGGCGCGCCATAGCAAAACAGGGGATGCGCAAGGTGGCGCTGCTGGGGACCCGCTACACGATGGAGCAGGATTTCTATCGCGGGCGCCTTGAACAGCAGTTTTCGCTAACCACCCTGATTCCTGACGCCGACGATCGCGCGAAAATCAACCAGATTATCTTTGACGAGCTGTGTCAGGGGCAATTCAGCGAAGCCTCCAGAAGCGAATACCTGCAGGTGATTGACCGGTTGGCGGCGCAGGGAGCGCAAGGGGTGATCTTCGGCTGTACCGAAATCGGCCTGCTGGTGCCCGCGCAGTATTGCCCTGTGCCGGTATTCGACACCGCGGCGCTGCACGCCAGCGACGCGGTGGCGTTTATGCTTTCCTGACGGCGTTAAGCACCGCATCCAGCGGCGTGACGAGGCGGTCCAGGCTCGACTGTAAATGCGCGACAAAGGCGTCTACCAGCGCCGAGCCGGGGCGGTGCAACGGGCGCACCAGACTGACGGTAAAGGGAACGTCCACGCTAAAACGGCGCACCGCAATGCCGCTGTCGATATAGTCCAGCGCCGTCAGCGGGTTGACGACCGAAATCCCCACACCAGCGCGCACCATTGCGCAAATGGAGGCGGCGCTGTGGGTTTCCACCACCATCCGCCGTTTTATCTGGCGTTCGCTGAACAGGTTATCAAGCAACTGACGGTAGCTGTCGGTGCGCGACAGGCTGATGTAATTCTCTCCCTGAAAATCCTCCGGCGTCAGCACCTCGTTGCCTGCCAGTGGGTGGTTAGCGGGCAGCACGCACACCTCATTTAACGTCAGTAGCGCCGTGCGCTCGGTACCCGCCGGGGTGTGCAGGGTCTCCGTTATCCCTAAATCATGACGCTGGGCGGAGAGCCACTCCTCAAGCAGCGGGGACTCCTGGGGCACAATCTGCAGGCTGACATCCGGATAGCGCTGTAAAAAGGGCTGTAGCAGCGCCGGAAGGAAGGATTGCGAAAAAACCGGCAGACAGACGACCGACAGTTCTCCCTGACGGAATTCGCGCAGGCTTTCGGCGGCGCTGACGATGCGATCCAGCCCGTACCAGGAACGCTGTACCTCTTCAAACAGGCGCAGCCCCTGGACCGTTGGATGCAGCCGCCCGCGGCTGCGTTCAAACAGCGTCAACCCCAGCACTTTTTCAAAACGCGCCAGCTCGCGGCTGACCGTCGGCTGCGAGGTATGCAGCATCTGTGCAGCCTCCGTCAGGTTGCCGGTGGTCATCACCGCGTGGAAGATTTCGATATGGCGCAGATTGACGGCGGGCATGGCGGCTCCTTTTTTCCGGTATTCCATATCATTTTTGCATAGAGTCTCAATAAAACGATATTTTTTATTCTCTTGCGGCTGTGGCGTAATGATGAAAAAACCTGATAACACCGGAGTATGCTATGCCACGCCCCCTAACCAACACGGATACCGACCTCACTGCGGAGAACCTGCTGCGCCTGCCTGCTGAATTCGGCTGCCCGGTCTGGGTCTATGACGCGCAGATTATTCGCCGCCAGATAGCGCAGCTCGGCCAGTTTGACGTGGTGCGTTTTGCGCAGAAGGCGTGTTCGAACATTCATATTCTGCGGCTGATGCGCGAGCAGGGCGTGAAAGTCGATTCCGTTTCGCTTGGGGAAATCGAGCGGGCGCTGGCGGCGGGGTACTCACCTCAGACTCACCCCGACGATATCGTGTTTACCGCTGACATGATTGACGAGGCGACTATCGCCCGGGTGAGCGAACTGCGCATTCCGGTCAACGCCGGTTCTGTCGATATGCTGGCCCAGCTTGGCGCCGTATCGCCGGGTCACCCGGTCTGGCTGCGGGTGAACCCGGGGTTTGGCCATGGTCATAGCCAGAAGACCAATACCGGCGGTGAAAACAGCAAGCATGGCATCTGGTACAGCGCCCTTCCGGCGGCGCTGGAGGTCATTAAGCGCTATGGACTGCGCCTTATCGGCATCCATATGCACATCGGCTCCGGGGTGGACTACAGTCACCTTGAGCAGGTATGCGGGGCGATGGTACGCCAGGTTATCGACTTCGGCCAGGATCTGCAGGCGATCTCCGCTGGTGGCGGTTTGTCGATTCCGTATCGCGAGGGCGAAGAGGCGATCGACACCGATCATTACTATGGTCTGTGGAACGCGGCACGCGAACAGATTGCCCGTCATCTGGGGCATCCGGTGAAGCTGGAGATTGAGCCGGGCCGTTTTCTGGTGGCTGAAGCGGGCGTACTGGTGTCGCAGGTGCGTAGCGTGAAGCAAATGGGCAGCCGCCATTTCGTGCTGATTGACGCCGGGTTTAACGACCTGATGCGACCGGCGATGTACGGCAGCTATCACCATATCACCGCGCTGGCGGCGGATGGCCGCGACTTAGCCCATGCGCCGCTGATTGAGACGGTGGTAGCCGGGCCGCTGTGCGAATCCGGCGACGTGTTTACCCAGCAGGAGGGGGGACAGGTAGAGACGCGCGCGCTGCCGCAGGTCGCGCCAGGCGATTATCTGGTGCTGCATGATACCGGTGCGTACGGTGCGTCGATGTCCTCAAACTACAACAGCCGTCCGCTGCTGCCTGAAGTGCTGTATGACAACGGCAGCGCCCGACTGATTCGCCGTCGTCAGACGATTCAGGAACTGCTGGCGCTGGAGATGTTCTGAAAATAAGGGCCGGTGGTGACCGATTCGCGCAGCACCAGAGTACCGGTGAAGGGCGGCAGGGTTTCTATCGGCTCCCCGTTCGCAAGCTTAATGGCTTGATCGATGGCGGTGGTAATCATGTTGTCGATGGGCAGATAGACCGTGGACAGGCCGGGCTCCAGCCATTTGGCGCTGGGCGCATCGTCAAAACCGAACAGCGAGATATCCTGCGGAACACGCAACCCGGCCTGATGCAGCGCTTTTGACGCGCCGAGCGCCATGTCGTCGTTGCAGGCAAACAGCGCGCTGAAGCGTACCTTCTCTTCCAGCAACTGGTGGCACAGTTCATAGCCGCGGGTCATCCCGGCGTCGCCGTATTTTACCTTTGACGGATCCCAGCCGATGCCGTGTTTTTCCAGCGCGTTGCGGTAGCCCTGCAAACGGGCTTTGCCGGTAGGGGTGTGGATAGGCACGGTGATACAGGCAATGTCGCGATGCCCCTGGGCGATGAGGTACTCAACGGCCTGGAACGCCGCATCCTGCTGCTCGAAGAAGACGCAGCGGTCACGTGCCTGCACGACATCGCGGTTAATGACCATCAGCGGCATATCGATGGTGTCGATGAGCTTCAGAATGGCCTTTTCGCTCATAAAACGGGTGTACAGCACAATGGCGTCGCACTGACGGTCGGCGAGCATTTGCACCGCCTGCTCCTCACGCTCCGGCGTATCGTGGCCGTCGGTGACGATCAGCTGTTTGCCGTGGGTTTCCGTCTGGCGGGAGGCCTGCTGCAGCAGGCGACCGAAGTAAAAACCGTCAAAGGTGGAGACGACCAGGCCAATGCTGTTGCTGGTCCGGTTGGCCAGCGAGCGCGCCAGAAAGTTAGGGCGATATCCCAGATCTTCCATTGCCTGGAATACCAGCTGTCGGGTGCTCTCCTTCACCTGACCTGTGCCGTTCAGTACGCGGGAGACGGTCGCTTTGGAGACGCCTGCGCGTAATGAGACATCCAGCATTGTTGCCATTGTGTATTCCTGTGCTACGTGATGAATCGCATTTTATCACAGACATTCTGGGGTATATCGCCTGCGGACGCCGCAAATAACCATCGCGATCACGCTTTTTTGATACAATGACGCGGTATTGCTCTTCAGCCGCGTTTGCGACCTGTGAAGAGCCGGGTTCCCGGGAGAAACAGATGTGAAAATCCAGCCGCTTTACGATGTGCCGCACCATGCCCGGCAGGTGACTGACTGGCTATGGCAGGCTTTCGGCGGCGTCGCGCAGCCGCGCGAGCTCTTCGCCAGTATTGTTGAACACAGCCAGACGCCGGACGCGCTGCCGCTGACCTTTGTACTCACCGACGCGGATACCCCGCTGGCTACGGTCGGCCTGTGGCGCTGTGATTTGCTAAGCCGTCAGGATTTGTTTCCGTGGATGGCGGCGCTGTATGTGGATGAAGCGGCCAGGGGACAGGGACTGGCCGGTCTGCTGCAGGAATATGTGATAGGCTACGCCCGGGAAAAGGGGTTTACGGATCTGCACCTCTACTCGGCCTGCCGCAATTTTTATGAACGTTTCGGCTGGCAGTACGTCGGTGATGGCATTGAGTCTCCCGCCACCACCGTTCACCTCTATCGTTACGCGCTCTGATTTTCAACCGGCGCGCTGACGGAATGACGGCGCACCAGGGTTGGGCTGAAAATATGGGTAATGTCCGGCAACGGGCGTTTATCCGCCAACGCCAACGCCAGCTCCGCCGCCTGCGTCGCCATTGTGACAATCGGATAGCGCACGGTTGTTAAGCGCGGCCGCACGTAGCGCGATACCAGCACGTCATCGAAGCCAATCAACGAGATCTCGCCCGGCACGTCAATACCGTTATCGTTCAGTACGCCCATGGCACCCGCAGCCATCGAGTCGTTATAGCAGGCGACGGCGGTAAAATGGCGGCCGCGTCCGAGCAGTTCTGTCATGGCCTGTTCGCCACCGCTCTCATCCGGCTCGCCGAAAGTCACTCGTCGTTCATTGCAGGGCAATCCGCTCTCTTTGAGTGCGTCGTAATAGCCCTGCAGGCGGTCTTCGGCGTCAGAAATCGCGTGGTTAGAGCACAGGTAGCCGATACGGGTGTGGCCCTGCTGAATCAGGTGGCGTGTCGCAAGCCAGGCGCCGTAGCGATCGTCCAGCGCGATGCAGCGCTTTTCATAGCCAGGCAGAATGCGGTTGATCAGCACCATACCGGGGATCTGCTTCATCAGCGAGGCGAGCTCGTCATCGGGGATCATTTTGGCGTGCACAACAAGCGCCGCGCAGCGGTGGCGGATCAGTTGCTCAATCGCCTGCCGTTCTTTCTTCTCATTATGGTAGCCGTTGCCGATCAGCAAAAAGTTGCCGGTATGGTAAGACACCTGCTCAACCGCTTTGACCATCGCGCCGAAAAAGGGGTCCGACACGTCGCCGACGACGAGGCCAATGGTGTCCGTCGACTGCTGCGCCAGCGCGCGGGCGTTGGCGTTAGGGTGGTAGTTTAGCGCTTCCATGGCGCTGGAAACGGCCTGGCGTGAGGCTTCACTGGCTTTCGGGGATTCGTTGATGACGCGCGAGACCGTGGCGACCGAAACGCCTGCCAGCCGGGCTACATCCTTTATTGTCGCCATATCGTGCCTTCTAAGAGGGAAAACGTTTACACCGCTACAGTGTTACGGAAAACGCAGGGGTATTCAAGGTGAAGGCCAGGATTGCGCGACATTTATGATGCAGGCGCTGGGCTCAGGTGTAATGGTTACACCTGGCGGTTAGCATAATTAAGAATGAAAACTGTGAATTCAAACCTTTGGTTACACTTTGCGAAGGGCTGTTGCGAATGTTTGCTGGAGGAGTCATCAGCCAGATTGATACTCTGGATGTCCCAGAGGTATTGATTGGTGAGATTCTTAAGTGCGGTTTTCGTACTTCTTCTCTTACACCGACCTGCGCAGATGCGCAGGTTTTTTTTGCCCAAAATCCCGCTCCTGCACTGCTTTTACGCCAGCTTCTCGTGTACCCTGCAAAAAATCCTTCTCTGGCAAATGGAGTTGTTATGCTTTTTGGGCTTTTTCGATGGCTTTTCAGGTTGATGTTCAGGATTCGGTTAACCGGAAACACGGACGCGCTCTGGCAGCAAAAAGTACTGATTACCCCGAACCATGTGTCGTTTATCGATGGCATCCTGGTGGCGTTGTTTTTGCCCGTACGCCCGGTGTTTGCGGTGTACACTTCCATCAGCCAGAAATGGTTTATGCGCCTGCTGGCGCCGCTGATTGATTTTGTCCCGCTCGATCCCGCGAAGCCGATGTCGATTAAACATCTGGTGCGACTGATAGAGCAGGGGCGTCCGGTGGTGATTTTCCCCGAGGGACGTATTTCCGTGACCGGATCGCTGATGAAAATCTACGACGGCGCGGCGTTCGTGGCGGCAAAGTCCCAGGCGACTATCGTGCCGCTACGCATTGAAGGCGCAGAGCTGAGTTGCTTTAGCCGCCTGACAGGGCTGGTGAAGCGCCGCCTGTTCCCGCGCATTCAGCTGCATCTTTTACCGCCGACGTCGATTCCGATGCCGGACGCGCCGCGTGCCCGCGATCGCCGCAAAATCGCCGGTGAAATGCTGCATCAGATAATGATGGAAGCGCGTATGGCGGTACGCCCGCGCGAAACGCTCTACGAGTCGCTGCTGGCGGCGCAGTATCGCTTCGGCGCGAAAAAGCCGTGCGTGGAGGACATCAATTTTCAGCCGGACAGCTACCATAAGCTGCTGACCAAAACGCTGTTTGTGGCGCGTATTCTGGAAAAATACAGCGTCAGAGGGGAGACAATCGGCCTGATGCTACCCAATGCCGGGATCAGCGCTGCGGTGATTTTCGGTGCCATCGCCCGCGGGCGTATTCCGGCAATGATGAACTATACCGCAGGCGTGAAGGGGCTCAGCAGCGCGATTACCGCCGCCCAGTTGAAGACCATTTTTACCTCCCGGACCTTCCTTGATAAGGGCAAGCTCTGGCACCTGCTGGAGCAGCTCACTCAGGTGCGTTGGGTGTTCCTTGAAGATCTGAAGGGCGACGTGACGGGGCGTGACAAACTATGGATTTTCAGCCGCCTGCTGATGCCGCGCTTAGCCCAGGTGCCGCAGCGCCCGGAGGACCCGGCGATGGTGCTGTTCACCTCGGGTTCTGAAGGCAACCCAAAAGGCGTGGTGCACAGCCATAAAAGTATTCTGGCGAACGTTGAGCAGATCAAAACCATTGCGGACTTTACCGCCCGCGACCGCTTTATGTCGGCGCTACCGCTGTTCCATTCGTTTGGTCTGACCGTCGGGTTGTTTACGCCGATCTTGACCGGCGCGGAGGTGTTCCTCTACCCAAGCCCGCTGCATTACCGCATCGTGCCGGAGTTGGTGTATGACCGCAACTGTACCGTTCTGTTCGGCACATCGACATTCCTCGGTCACTACGCACGTTTCGCCAACCCTTACGATTTTTATAAGGTGCGCTATGTGGTGGCGGGCGCGGAGAAGCTGCAGGAAAGCACCAAACAGCTCTGGCAGGACAAGTTCGGCCTGCGCATCCTGGAAGGCTACGGCGTGACCGAGACGGCGCCGGCGCTCGCGCTCAACACGCCGATGTTCAACAAATTCGGCACCGTCGGCCGCTTGCTGCCGGGCATGGAGGCGCGGCTCGAGCCGGTGCCGGGCGTGACCGACGGCGGCCGCTTGTTCGTGCGCGGCCCGAACGTGATGCTCGGTTATCTCAGGGTCGAGCACCCCGGCGTGCTCGAGCGCCCGCCCGAGGGCTGGCGCGACACCGGCGACGTGGTGTCGATCGACGGCGACGGCTTCATCACCATCAAGGGACGCGCGAAGCGTTTCGCCAAGGTCGCCGGCGAAATGGTATCGCTTGCCGCCGTCGAAGCGCTGGCCTCCGACCTCTGGCCCGATGCGCAATCCGGCTGCGCCGCGGTTCCCGACCCGCGCAAGGGCGAGCGGCTGGTGCTCGTCACCGGCCAAGCCGACGCGACGCGATCGCAGTTCGCAGCCTTCGCCAAACAGCACGGCGCCTCCGAGCTCATGGTGCCGTCCGAGATCATCATCGACAAGCCGCCGCTGCTCGGCTCCGGCAAAATCGACAACATCGCGCTCGCCCAGTTGGTGCGCGAGCGCATGAAGCTCGAGGGTGCCGCCTGATTGCATATGCG
>NZ_JAFAGS010000162.1 GCF_019237635.1 Pluralibacter sp. | reverse complement strand
CCGCCGAGCGAAAAAACATTTGCCGCATTGCGTGCCAAATGGGATTTGCCGCTGCAGGCGACCTGCCTGATTTATGTCGGTTCCGGCTTCGAGCGAAAAGGACTGGATGCCGCAATCCGCGCCATTGCCCCCAGCGATCGCTACCTGCTGGTCGTCGGCAAAGATAAAGATCAGAACCGCTACCAGCAGCTGGCAAAATCGCTGAATTGCGAGAGTCGTGTGCGCTTCTTTGATATGCAGCCAGAGACACTGCCGTTTTATCAGATGGCCGACGGTCTCCTGCTACCGACGCTGTATGATCCGTTCCCCAACGTGATCCTTGAGGCAATGGCCTGCGGCCTGCCGGTTATCACTACCACTGGCTGCGGCGGCGCGGAGTTCATCATTGAGGGCAAAAATGGTTACGTCTGCGACGCGCTGGATATCGCTGCGCTACAGCAGGTAGTAATGGCGCTGCCCGCACGCGCACTGGGTTCCGCTGAAGGTGCCTGCGCCCGCGAACGCATTATGACCTGCACCAGCGAGAGATTATCGACTCAGCTACTCTCCCTCTATCAGGAACTGGTGACGTAACGATGCGCATACTGTTTGTTATTGACGGCCTGCCAGGTGGCGGTGCGGAAAAAGTGGTGCTTACGCTGGCGGAACATTTTCTCATCCAGGGCGAGCAGGTATCGTTGTTTTCGCTGCGAGAGGTGTGCGATTACCCACTGCCTGAAGGGCTGGATTATCAGGTCATTGCCGACCACTGCAACAAGCCGTGGCGTAAGCTAACCGAACTCTTCCGCCGCGCGCACCAGCTTGATGGCGCTATCGAAAAGGCGGAACAGCAAGGTCGATTCGATCTGGTGCTGTCGAATCTGCACAAAACCGATCGCATCGTCGCGCGCAGTCGGATACTGAACGGGCGTAACGTCTGGTTCTGCCTACACGGTGTGTTCTCCACCTCCTACCTGGGCCATCGTACCGGTTTCGACCGCTGGATGAAGCAGCAGAAAATCAAACGGGTTTACCAGGGGCGCAACGTGGTGACCGTCTCCGATGCGGTCGGTCAGGATCTGGTGGAACAGTTCGCTCTTCGTCCCGCACAGCTCAAAACCATTTATAACCCATTCGATATCGCCGCGATACGCGCCACGGCTAACGCTCCAGCCGATATTCCTCCAGGGGATTACATTATCCACGTCGGCCGTTTCCACCCAGGCAAACGCCATGATCGCCTGATTGAAGCCTACGCGCAAAGCGGCATTCTGGCGCCGCTGGTGCTGCTGGGCCAGGGTAAACCGGAGCAGGAGCAGCGTCTTCGCCAATTGGCGCTGCAGCTACAGGTCAGCAATCGCGTACTGTTTAAAGGCTTCCAGAAAAACCCGCTACCGTGGATTAAACACGCGCGCATGCTGACGCTCAGTTCAGATAGCGAAGGGTTTGGCAACGTCATTGTTGAAGCGCTGCTGTTGAATACGCCAGTCGCCAGCACCCGTTGCCCGGGCGGGGTAACCGAAATCCTCACCGGCGAATTGTCTCGCGGTCTGGCCGACCTCAACAGTTCAGCGCTGGCTCAGACGATGCAAAGCATTTACCATAGCCCGCCGACCATCGATTCCGCCATGCTGAACAAATTCAGCGTTGAGTCGATTTGCCAACAGTACCGTCAGTTGCGCAGCGTCTGACGTCTTTTTTAACCAGGATCGAATGAGTTATGAGTCAAACGCCTTTATTGAGCATCGTAGCCGCCGTTTATAACGGCGAGAAATTTCTCGCGCAATTCTTTGAATGCCTTGAGCAACAGCAACTGACAAGCTATGAGCTAATCCTGGTGAACGATGGATCAACCGACGGCAGCCTGGCGGTTATCGACCAGTGGAAAAACCGGCTGCAGAGTGTCATCGTACTGGAACAGGAAAATCAGGGCGTGTCGGTGGCGCGTAATACCGGGATGGCGGCGGCAACTGGCAAATATCTCGCATTCCCGGACATTGATGATAAGTTCTATCCTGGCATGTATCGTACGCTGCTGGAGATGGCGGAAAAGGGCAATCTTGACATCGCAACGTGCAATGGCCGCTACGTGTACGAAAGCCGGGACGATATTCACCCAATTTTTCCGCCAGAGCGTCTGCAATCCACCGGGGTTCTGCCAGGCCACGTATGGCTGAAGCAGGCGCTCGATTCGCGTAAGTTCCTGCACGTGACCTGGCTTAATATCTATCGCCACGATTTTATTACCCAGCACCATTTCCACTTTGAGCCAGGCTTGCGCCATCAGGACATTCCCTGGACGACGGAAGCACTGCTGGCCGCCAAACGGGTGCAATACACCAGCGAGCAGTTTTACGACTACTACATCCATTCGGAATCGGTGTCGCATAAGCCGGACAACGACGATACGCTGATGCGTTCGGCGCGCCACTATATGAAGATTCTCGAGATGCTGAGCACCATCAATCAACGTTATCCGGATAAAGTGCGGCATATTCCGGCCTGCCGCTGGCAGATTGCCAAAGAGGGACTGGGGATTATTCATACCTTCGACAGCATGAAAGATGAGTCGAAAAAGCATATCATCATTAAAGAATTTTTCGATCGCGGCATCTGGCGCATGATCTGGGAGAACGCCCGCGGACTTCGCCTGCACTGGCGCCTGGGACGTCGCTACTTCCGCTTGAAACGTTATCTGGCCGATTAAACGTCCGGATTGCCAAAGGGATAGCTTTAAGTACGGTAAATGCTTAGAATTTGCCCGCCGAAACATAAAAACGGATACGTCGCTTGGAATTTCTGTATACCACCCTACTCTACCTGATTCAGCCGCTGGTCTGGCTACGGTTGCTGTTGCGCAGCCGTAAAGCGCCGGCGTACCGTAAACGCTGGGCCGAACGCTATGGCTTTTGTAAAAACAAGGTAGTGCCGGATGGCATTCTGCTGCATTCCGTCTCCGTCGGCGAAACTCTGGCGGCTATCCCGCTGGTGCGCGCGCTGCGACACCGCTATCCGTCGCTGCCGATCACCGTCACCACCATGACGCCGACCGGCTCCGAACGCGCTATGTCGGCCTTCGGCAAAGACGTGCATCACGTCTATCTGCCTTACGACCTGCCCTGTGCGATGGGCCGCTTTCTCGATACCGTACGCCCGAAGCTGGTTATCGTGATGGAAACCGAGCTGTGGCCGAACATGGTATCCGCGCTGCATAAGCGCAAAATTCCGCTGGTCATCGCCAACGCGCGTCTGTCCGAACGTTCGGCCAAAGGCTACGGCAAGCTCGGCGGTTTTATGCGCCGCCTGCTCAGCAAAATCACCCTGATTGCGGCGCAGAACGAAGAGGACGGCAACCGCTTCCTCGCGCTTGGTCTCAAGCGCAATCAGTTGGCGATCACCGGCAGCCTGAAATTTGATATTTCCGTGACGCCGGAGCTCGCCGCTCGCGCCGTCACGTTGCGCCGACAGTGGGCGCCGCGCCGTCAGGTGTGGATCGCGACCAGCACCCATGACGGCGAAGAAAAAATCATCCTCGACGCCCACAAGGCGCTGCTGGAAAAATTCCCCGACCTGCTGCTGATTCTGGTGCCTCGTCATCCTGAACGCTTCGCCGATGCCCGCGAGCTGGTGCAGAAAGCCGGGATGAGCTTTACGCTACGCAGTACCGGCGAAATTCCGTCTGGCAGCACCCAGGTGGTCATTGGCGACACCATGGGCGAACTGATGCTGCTGTACGGCATTGCTGACCTCGCCTTCGTGGGCGGCAGCCTTGTCGAGCGCGGTGGCCACAACCCGCTGGAGCCTGCAGCGCACGCCATTCCGGTGCTGATGGGCCCGCACACCTTCAACTTCAAAGATATCTGCTCCAGGCTGCAACAGGCGGACGGGTTAATCACGGTGACCGATACGGACTCACTGATTAAAGAAGTCGCGACGCTGCTGACCGATGAAGATTACCGCCTGTGGTATGGTCGTCATGCCGTTGAGGTTTTGCATCAGAACCAGGGCGCGCTGGCGCGTCTGCTACAGTTACTGCAACCTTACCTGCCTCAGCGGAGCCACTGATGCCAATACGTCTGTCGGTAGTGATGATCGCGAAGAACGCCGCCGATCTGCTGCCGGACTGCCTTGCCTCGGTCGCATGGGCTGATGAAATCATCGTACTGGACGCTGGCAGCAGCGACGATACCGTCGCGCTGGCGCAAAGCCTTGGCGCCCAGGTCCACGTGAATACCGACTGGCAGGGTTACGGCATTCAGCGTCAGCGGGCGCAGTCTTACGCCACCGGCGAATATGTGTTGATGATCGACACCGACGAACGCGTCACGCCAGAGCTTGCGCAATCGCTCCGGCAGGCGCTCGCCAACCCCCAACCGGGCGCAGTTTACAGCATCGCCCGCCGCAACTACTTTCTCGGACGCTTTATGCGCCACAGCGGCTGGTACCCCGACCGCGTGCTGCGGCTTTATGAGCGCGCGCGCTGGCAGTATAACGATAACCTGGTGCATGAATCGCTGGCGTGTAAAGACGCAACCGTCGTGGCGCTATCCGGCGATCTCAAACACCTGACCTGCCGTGATTTCGCCGACTTCCAGCGTAAACAGCTGGCCTATGCCTCCGCATGGGCTCAGGAACGCCATCAGAAGGGCAAGAAAGCATCGCTCGGCGGGATATTCGGCCACACGCTGGGAGCATTCATCAAAACGCTGCTGCTGCGCGGCGGCGTGCTGGACGGCGCGCAGGGCTGGTTGCTGGCGGTTGTCAACGCCCAGTACACGTTTAACAAATACACCGAGCTGTGGGCGCTGAACCGCGGCTTTAGCAAGAAGGCGTAAGCCATGAGCACGAAAGCGATTTACCCCGGCACCTTCGACCCTATCACCAACGGGCATCTCGATATCGTCACCCGCGCGAGCAGTATGTTTGATACAGTGATACTGGCAATTGCCGCCAGCCCGAGCAAAAAGCCGATGTTCGACCTCGCCGAGCGTGTGGCGCTGGCGCAGCAGGCGACATCGCATCTTGGCAACGTCGAGGTCCTGGGATTCAGCGATCTGATGGCGAATTTCGCCCGTGCGCAGCAGGCCAACATTCTGATTCGCGGCCTGCGTGCCGTAGCGGATTTCGAATACGAAATGCAGCTGGCGCACATGAACCGCCATTTGATGCCGGAGCTGGAAAGCGTGTTTCTGATGCCGTCAACGGAGTGGTCGTTTATCTCCTCCTCGCTGGTGAAGGAGGTGGCGCGCCACGATGGCGATGTGGCGCACTTCCTGCCGCCTGTGGTTCATCAGGCGCTGCTGGACAAGCTCAAATAACCTTTCCTACTTCTGGCAGCGGCGGCAGTAGAACGTCGCCCGCTGCGCGTGCCTGGTCGCCGTAATCGGCGTACCGCATACCCGGCACGGCTCGTCCTTACGACCATACACCTGCAGCTCTTGGGCAAAGTACCCCGGCTTGCCATCGCTTTGCAGAAAATCTTTCAGCGTCGTCCCGCCCTGCTCAATTGAGTGCTTCAGCACCGTTTTAATCGCCCGCACCAGCCGCTCGCATTCATTAGCCGAGAGCGACGATGCCAGCCTGTCAGGATGGATCCCGGCCGCAAAGAGGGATTCGCTGGCGTAGATATTCCCCACGCCGACCACCAGCTTATTGTCCATCAGCCAGGGCTTAATCGCGGTTTTCTTCTTCGCGCACTTCTCGCGTAGGTAATCGGCGTTAAACGCGTCGCTGAGCGGCTCCGGCCCGAGATGCGCCAGCACAGGGTGCCCTTCCAGCGTTTTCGTCCACAGCCACGCGCCAAAGCGGCGAGGGTCGGTATAGCGCAGTACATTGCCGTTGCTCATCACCAGGTCTACATGGTCATGCTTTTCCGGCGGCAGGTCGTCAGGGAGGATACGTAAACTGCCGGACATGCCGAGATGGATGATTATCCAGCCGTCGGGCAACTCAAGCAGAAGATATTTGGCGCGGCGCTGCACGCTGAGCACGGGTTTATCGCTCAGGCTGTGGATTTCCGCCGAGACCGGCCAGCGCAGACGCTCGTTTCGCACCACGGCATGGAGGATAGTGGCGCCAACCAGGTGCGGTTCAATACCGCGGCGGCTGGTTTCCACCTCAGGTAATTCAGGCATGACGTCTCCAGGGGATCAACAGGATGCTCTCTATTATGGGGGCGCCCTGAAAACAAAAAACCCCGCGATTGCGGGGTTTTTCAGTACAAGGAGTCTAAAATTATTTGATTTTAGCTTCTTTGTACAGTACGTGCTGGCGTACAACTGGATCGAATTTTTTCAGTTCCAGTTTTTCCGGCTTAGTACGTTTGTTCTTCGTGGTGGTGTAGAAGTGACCTGTACCAGCAGAAGAAACCAGCTTGATTTTCTCACGAATACCTTTAGCCATGATTTATTTCCTCTTAGTACTTAGTACTTTTCGCCACGGGCACGCAGTTCAGACAGAACTACATCGATGCCTTTCTTATCGATTACACGCATACCTTTAGCAGATACACGCAGGGTGACAAAACGCTTCTCGCTCTCAACCCAGAAACGGTGAGAGTGCAGGTTCGGCAGGAAACGGCGCTTAGTCGCGTTCAGTGCGTGGGAACGGTTGTTACCGGTCACCGGACGCTTGCCAGTTACTTGGCAGACTCGGGACATGTCTATTCTCCAAAAATCAAATTAGCTCGAGCTTCGTATAGGGTTTTGGCGCCTCGTCAGGCTGCTACAGCCCGGTTTGACGGTTCTTAGTGAACTCGTGCAGCCAGGCCCAAATGCCAAACCCGAGATTCTCAAAGGTGGCGTAGTATACGCTGACTCGGCGGTGTGCTCAAGTCCCGAACAGACAAAGATCCCCATGGATCGCTAAATCCAGCCCCGCTCGGCAAAAGAAATGTACTCTCCACGGCCGATAACGAAGTGGTCAACGACGCGTATCTCCATGAACTGACAGCATTTTATCACTTTATCCGTGACCATTCTGTCTGATTTACTGGGTTCTGCGCTACCGGACGGATGATTATGCGCGAGGATCAGCGCCGCCGCATTGGCTTTAATGGCTTCCCGCACAATTTCACGCGGGTGCACCTCAACGTGGCTGAGGGTCCCCGAAAACATCCGGGTGTGCTTCAGCACCCGATTTTGGTTGTCGAGGAAGATCACCATGAAGATCTCTCGCTCTTCTTGCGCCAGCTGACTTTGCAAAAACTCCCGCGTGGCGTCGGAACTATCCAGCGAGCGCTCCATGATAACCCGAACGCTGAAAAAACGGCGAGCCAGTTCGGCAATGCCCTTGAGCTGCGCATATTTGGCGATACCAATACCCTCGACCCGCATCAGCTCTTTTTCGGGGGCGGACAGCAGGGAGTACAACGAACCGAACCGGTGCAGCAGGTCATGAGCGTAAGTCATGACGTCGCAATTCCGTGTGCCAATACGCAAAAACAACGCCAGCAGTTCCGCATCGGTTAACGACTCAATTCCATCCTGCTGCATTTTTTCACGCGGCAGCAGCGGCGTATCGCTCTCCATCTCACCCCTCCGTTATGCTCGCCGCCATGTTGTCACAGACCGATTCCACGCACGAGCGCGCAATACCGCGCTTGCGTAGCGCCTCGCAAAGGGACGTCTCCTTTCCAGCACGACACGCAATGGATTGTGATAAAATGCCCGCATTCTGATGTACGCCAACAGGAAAGAATCATGATGAGCCTGGCCGGTAAAAAAATCGTTCTCGGCGTCAGCGGCGGTATCGCTGCCTATAAGACGCCGGATCTGGTGCGCCGTCTGCGCGAGCGCGGCGCCGACGTGCGCGTTGCCATGACGGAAGCGGCGAAAGCCTTCATTACCCCGCTGAGCCTGCAGGCGGTCTCCGGCTACCCGGTGTCCGACAGTCTGCTCGACCCAGCGGCAGAAGCCGCAATGGGCCATATTGAGCTGGGGAAATGGGCCGATCTGGTGATTCTGGCCCCCGCTACCGCCGACCTTATCGCCCGCATAGCGGCCGGGATGGCCAACGACCTGGTGTCGACTATCTGCCTCGCCACCCCGTCGCCGGTCGCCGTTGTACCGGCCATGAATCAGCAGATGTACCGCGCTGCGGCAACCCAACAGAACCTGCAAACCCTGAGCTCCCGCGGTCTGCTTATCTGGGGCCCGGACAGCGGCAGTCAGGCCTGCGGCGATATCGGCCCGGGGCGCATGCTGGATCCCCTGACTCTCGTCGACATGGCTGCGGCGCACTTTTCGCCTGTCAACGATCTGCAACATCTCAATATCATGATTACCGCAGGCCCGACCCGCGAACCGCTGGACCCCGTGCGCTACATCACCAACCACAGCTCCGGTAAAATGGGCTTCGCGATTGCCGCCGCCGCCGCCCAACGCGGCGCCAGGGTGACACTGGTCAGCGGCCCGGTGTCGCTGCCGACGCCATCCTTCGTCCAGCGCGTAGACGTCACCACCGCCCTGGAAATGGAAGCGGCCGTGCAGGCGCATGCCCAGCAGCAGCATATTTTCATCGGCTGCGCTGCGGTGGCGGACTACCGTGCCGCCAGCATTGCTGATGAGAAAATCAAAAAGCAAGGCGATGAATTAACACTAAAAATGGTGAAAAATCCGGATATCGTCGCTGGCGTCGCCGCGCTGAAAACCCATCGTCCGTTTGTCGTAGGGTTTGCCGCAGAAACGAATAATGTGGAAGAATATGCGCGGCAAAAACGTGCCCGCAAGAACCTTGACCTGATCTGCGCAAACGATGTATCTCAGGATAATCAAGGATTTAACAGCGACAGCAATGCACTGCATCTTTTCTGGCAGGATGGAGATAAAGTCTTACCGCTTGCGCGAAAGGAACTCCTGGGCCAACTACTTTTGGACGAGATCGTTACCCGCTATGATGAAAAAAATCGACGTTAAGATTATGGACCCGCGCGTCGGCGAGCAATTCCCGCTGCCGACTTACGCCACCTCCGGCTCCGCCGGACTTGACCTGCGAGCCTGTCTTGATGACGCCGTAGAGCTGGCGCCGGGCGCAACCACCCTACTGCCTACCGGCCTGGCTATTCACATCGCCGATCCGTCGCTGGCGGCGGTGATTCTGCCGCGCTCCGGCCTCGGTCATAAGCATGGCGTGGTACTGGGCAATCTGGTCGGCCTTATCGACTCAGACTACCAGGGACAGCTGATGGTCTCCGTCTGGAACCGCGGCCAGCAAAGCTTCACCATCGAGCCAGGCGAACGCATTGCGCAAATGGTGTTCGTCCCCGTCGTTCAGGCAGAATTTAACCTGGTGGCGGATTTCGACGCGACCGACCGTGGCGAAGGCGGCTTCGGCCACTCCGGGCGTCAGTAACGCCACGCATCCCACTACGAACAAATGCAATAACATCACCGCAGACGTCGGTTTTGCGGTCGTAATGTGGATGCTCGCCTGACGAGCGTTTATTTTCAGGGGTATTTTAGAACATGGCAGAAAAACAAACGGCGAGAAGGAACCGTCGCGAGGAAATACTTCAATCTCTGGCGCTGATGCTTGAATCCAGCGATGGCAGTCAACGCATCACCACAGCGAAACTGGCGGCCTCTGTCGGCGTCTCTGAAGCGGCGTTATACCGTCATTTTCCGAGCAAAACCCGGATGTTCGATAGCCTTATTGAGTTTATCGAGGACAGCCTGATTACCCGCATTAACCTGATTCTGAAAGATGAGAAAGACACCAGCACGCGCCTGCGTCTGATTGTGCTGCTGATCCTCGGTTTCGGCGAACGCAACCCTGGCCTCACGCGCATCCTCACCGGTCATGCGCTGATGTTCGAACAGGACCGGCTGCAGGGGCGTATCAACCAGCTTTTTGAGCGTATTGAAGCGCAGTTGCGCCAGGTGCTGCGCGAAAAGAAGATGCGTGAAGGCGAAGGCTACAGCGTCGATGAAACGCTGCTGGCAAGCCAGTTGCTGTCGTTCTGCGAAGGGATGCTGTCGCGCTTTGTGCGCAGCGAATTCAAATACCGCCCAACGGACGATTTCGACGCCCGCTGGCCGTTAGTCTACGCACAGCTGCAATAACATTGTTGCCCGCCTTATCCGGCCTACAGATGACGTAGGCCCGGTAAGCGTAGCACCACCGGGCAATCACATTACACGCCGAACGCTTCCCGATACTCACGCACCGCAGCCAGATGGTCCGCCATCTCCGGCTTCTCCTCCAGGTATGCAATCAGCTCTTTCAGCGTCACAATGGAGATCACCTTACAGCCATAGTCGCGCTCCACTTCCTGAATCGCGGAGATTTCGCCGCGGCCGCGTTCCTGCCTGTCGAGCGAAATCAGCACCCCGGCAAGTGTGGCGCCGTTAGCCTGAATAATTTCCATCGATTCGCGGATTGCAGTGCCCGCGGTGATAACGTCATCCACCAGCATCACGCGGCCTTCCAGCGCACTGCCGACCAGGTTGCCGCCTTCGCCGTGGGTTTTCGCCTCTTTACGGTTAAAGCAGTACGGGACATCGCGGTCATGGTGCTCCGCCAGCGCCACGGCGGTGGTGGTGGCAATCGGAATCCCTTTGTACGCCGGGCCAAACAACAGATCAAAATCAATGCCGGAATCCACCAGCGCTTCGGCGTAGAAACGGCCTAACAGTGCCAGATCGCGCCCGGTATTAAACAGCCCGGCGTTGAAGAAATAGGGGCTCTTGCGCCCGGATTTCAGCGTAAACTCGCCAAACTTAAGTACCTGCTTGTTAAGCGCAAACTCAATAAACTGGCGCTGATATGGTTTCATGGATTCGCTCCTCATCTTACTTTTTACTTTTCTACAGACAAAAAAAAGGCGACTAACAAGTCGCCTTTGAAATCAATTTTCTAACGCCGCTTTCTGCGTCGCTACAATGGATTCGATTCCCCCTCGGGCTAGCGCCAGCAAGGTGAGAAGCTCTTCGTGGGTGAACGGCTCGCCCTCCGCCGTCCCCTGCACTTCAATGATGCGCCCGTCTTCGGTCATCACCACGTTCATGTCGGTTTCCGCTGCGGAGTCTTCAACGTACTCCAGGTCGCACAGCGCTTCGCCGTCGACGATGCCAACGGAGACCGCCGCCACCATGCCTTTCATCGGGTTGGTTTTAAGCTTACCGGCCGCCACCAGTTTGTTCAGCGCATCGGCCAGCGCAACGCAGGCGCCGGTAATGGATGCGGTACGGGTACCGCCATCGGCCTGAATAACGTCGCAGTCCAGGGTAATCGTGAACTCACCGAGGGTCTTCAGGTCAACGGCGGCGCGCAGCGCACGCGCGATCAGACGCTGAATTTCCATGGTGCGTCCGCCCTGTTTGCCCTTCGCCGCTTCGCGAGCGTTACGGGTATGGGTCGCGCGCGGCAGCATGCCATACTCGGCGGTGATCCAGCCCTGCCCCTGGCCTTTAAGAAAACGCGGCACGCCTTCTTCGATGGAGGCGGTGCACAGCACTTTGGTATCGCCAAATTCAACAAGCACGGAGCCTTCAGCGTGTTTTGTGTAGTTACGGGTCAGGGTTACGGGACGCACCTGATGAGCGCTACGGCCTGCTGGACGCATAATGATTTCTCCGGCTTGAAACGAATGTGGCTGCGCATTATACGGATAAAGGCCGCTTATTCCTATCCTGAGAAGCCCTTGAAAGCTATAATCCCCCCATCTCTCCTTTAAAAACAGGAACGTCTATGATCCGCAGTATGACCGCCTACGCCCGGCGTGAAATCAAGGGTGAATGGGGCAGTGCCGCGTGGGAGCTGCGCTCGGTAAACCAGCGATATCTCGAAACCTATTTTCGCATGCCGGAGCAGTTCCGTAGTCTGGAGCCTGTCGTGCGCGAGCGTCTGCGCACGCGCCTTACCCGCGGGAAGGTGGAATGCACCCTGCGTTTTGAGCAGGACCCGGGTTCGCAGGGCGAACTCATCCTCAATGAAAAACTGGCAAAACAGCTGGTGAATGCCGCCAACTGGGTCAAAATGCAGAGCGACGAAGGGGAAATTAACCCGGTCGATATTCTGCGCTGGCCGGGCGTGATGGCGGCGCAAGAGCAGGATCTGGACGCGATTACCGCTGAAATTCTGACTGCGCTGGACGGCGCGCTGGACGATTTCATCGTCGCACGTGAAACCGAAGGCCAGGCGCTGAAGGCGCTTATCGAGCAGCGTCTCGACGGCGTCAGCGAAGAGGTGCGTAAAGTTCGCGCGCACATGCCGGAAATTCTGCAATGGCAGCGTGACCGCCTGGTGGCGAAGCTCGAAGAAGCGCAGGTTCAGTTGGAAAATAATCGCCTTGAGCAGGAACTGGTGATGATGGCCCAGCGTATTGACGTCGCCGAAGAGCTGGACCGCCTGGAAGCGCACGTGAAGGAGACCTGGAACATCCTGAAGAAGAAAGAGGCTGTCGGCCGTCGTCTCGACTTCATGATGCAGGAGTTCAACCGCGAATCGAACACCCTGGCGTCCAAATCCATCAATACCGAAGTGACCAACTCCGCCATCGAGTTGAAGGTGTTGATCGAGCAGATGCGCGAGCAGATTCAGAATATCGAGTAACGGCTTTTCATCAATGACGACCTGTAACTGGTCGTCATTTTCTTCTTTACTCACTCTGGCTACATTGCTACATACCATTAAAAAAGGGGATTAAATTCCTTTTCGCACACAACAAGAAACAAACTCCAGCAGATCATCTGTCACATCGCTGACCTGGGCTTTGAAAAAAACAAAACCAATTATTATTTATGGCGATAGTTTTATACTTAAAGATAACTGTATGCCATCCGGGATAAACTGAAAATGAAATCTGTGAGAATGGTTTACGAAAACATTGATATAATATATTCACGCCATCGGACTTCAGGTTGATTTATTTTCATAAATATTTTTCCTCTGATCGGCGTGATCTGGCTTACTCACCCTTGTATTCACACCTAACTATCAATTGGCATACAAACAAATACCGGTAAGCGATCATTGATGATCACCACGTTACCCGACTTAGTTTTGTCTATTTTAAAACGTAACCCTCTCTGCGGCATTAAGAAGAAATCAGGCACTAAATCATTCAACTCATTTCTTGTTGCCAATGGTAATGCATTATCATTCGTAACGTCAGAAAACATTTTATAGATATCGCCCTCTTTATCATAACTAAAGTTTACTACCCTATGAAATTTCTGACCTGGCATAGATGGTTTTGTATAGGTCATAAATAATTCAAAGAAATTATCATCGTCCTGCATATGGAGAATGGTTTTTATATTGAGGACATTGTTGCCATCATGAATTATTGTTCGTGCCTGGCAGTTAATATCTGGTTTATTTTCTTCTAAAAAAAGCATTAGCGCCGCTCCACAAAATATCAAAGCGGCAGCGACGGATAATATGTAAAAGTTTACTCTCTTCATTAATTGTCATTCCAATAAATATGAGTAATACAGGTTTTAGCTTCAGATATGTCCTTATCACAATAAGCAACTGAAACACGCGTTCTTGCGGTATTAACAGAAAGGTATGCTTGTTTTAATGTAGTACACGTAATATTGAATGCTGAAAAATAGTCATTCATTTCCGAAGCATTATTCTGTGCAAAATCAGGGTATGTGTATACGTTGCATCCATTATGGGTCGTCGCCATTGTGTAGCTATCAAAAATAATATCGTTATCTTCATTTCTGGTGACTAAAAAAATTGATATGCAAATTAACGTAAAAAATACGGCATAGGCCGCTACTCTGAAGGAAAAAGCATAATCGGTGAAGCTTTTCAGCACATTATCAGCTCGCTGTTGCGCGCCTACATCTGCGGATGGGGTCATTAACTCTTCCGCAGGCTTCAGCGCAATCCCCTGTTCGGGTGTAGCCATACTGACATTTATGCCATTGGCTGCTTTTACTGTCAGCGCGGCACTCAGGCGAAAACCAAATCTCGGCACCGTCACTACCACCTCAGCAAGGTCCAGGGATGCACTCTTTAGTGCGCGTCTTAACAACGAAATGTTTTGGTATAGCGCATTGGTCGGAATCTTTTCCCCTTCATTTCCCCACACAAACTGGAAGAAATCGGCCTGAGGCACAGCATCAGGAAACCGATTAATCAGTAATAACAAACAACGACTAACCGGCTGGTTCATCTTCACTACCCGATTGTTCTCACTCACGACCACCAGTGAGTTATTCTCGGGATCAAAGATGATGTTATTGATGAGGATCTGAGAAGACATATGTCACAACGCCTTAAGCACTTGATTAAAACTCTTATTAAGAACTGTATATAATCATAGCAAAGAGAAAATGGCATGCTGTAACAAAAGTATACTTTGCAGAGAAAAATCCAGCGCATCAACAACAGAATCACTCAACCCTATGATTTAGAAAAACTAAATAATCACACCATTTGGTCACCTCTATTTTTATAACATTTAATTAACAGATAAATAATGTTTTTTTAGAAAGATAAACTTATTAAAACACTATTTGTTTAATTATTCCCCACTCCCCCTTATCATGACCTCCATTGATATCTGCCAGCTTGCATAAGGATATCCAGGTGTCACGAAAAAAAATCCAGTCAGCAAGTGACAAAACGCTAATCAATGAGCTCATGGAGTGGATTGATGACAATATCGTGTCGGAGGATGTTAGCGTCAATCGACTGGCGGAAATCAGCGGATACACTACCTGTTATATCAACAGAGTTTTCAAAAAAAACGCTGGAACAACACCAGGGAAATACATTCGAGAGAAAAAACTACAACTTGCAATTAATGATATGGTCTTTAATGAAAAGCGAGTATCAGATGTTTCTTTTAAGTATGGTTTTAACTCCATACAGGGTTTTATCAAGGCATTTAAAAAAACGTATTGCACCACTCCGGGGAATTTTATTCGTCACAAAAAATGATAACCGATGACTAATCAACCATTGATACCACGCACAGAGCTTTAATATGCTGAACTATTTTGCTTTATTCATTTTGATTTTTGTATTTCTGGTTATTTTCTATGGCATCATTATCATTCACGATATTCCATATGAGATCGCTAAAAGAAGAAATCATCCACATGCTGATGCTATTCATGTCGCTGGGTGGGTGAGCCTTTTTACTCTGCATGCTATATGGCCATTCCTTTGGATCTGGGCAACTTTATATCGGCAAGATCGAGGATGGGGTATGTCAGAACAAGAAGAAATTACATTGTTAAAGAAAAAACTAGAAACAATGGAGCATGATATAGAAAGATTACAAACTCTGAAAAAATGACTTTCACTAACATTGTTGTTTTTTTCTCAATATTGTTCACTTTCCTGGAGATCGTATTACTCCAGGAGTCTTTTCGTATATTAACTATTTTACTCCTAAAATTTTAGAGAAACCCAATGGACTTACTCATTATTTTAACCTACGTGGCTTGCGCCTGGATGGTTTTTAAGATATTTAAAATACCTGTCAATAAATGGAGCATTCCAACTGCCGCACTGGGAGGTATTTTTTTAGTCAGTGGTTTAATACTAATGATGAATTATAACCACCCCTATACATTTAGCGCGCAGAAAGCGGTTATTGCTATTCCTGTTGTTCCGCAGGTCAGTGGGGTGGTGATGGAAGTCACCGACAAACCCAACCAGCTCATTCACAAGGGTGATATTCTTTTTAAACTCGACCCTGCACGGTATCAGGCACGTCTTGATAAACTACAGGCTGACATGGTCACCGAAATGCATGCAACTGAAGCGCTGCGCGCTCAGTTAAGCGAGGCAAAGGCCAGAACCGAATACGCTCAGGTTGAACGTAATAAATATCAGCAGGAATATCAGCGCTATGTCAAAGGGAGCCAGGCGAAAGTAAATCCTTTCTCTGAGCGCGATATCGATGTGGCCAGACAAAATTATCTGGCGCAGGAGGCTACGTTAAGAGGTTCACAAGCCGAACAACAACAAATCCAGAGCCAACTAGATGGCGAAGTCAATGGGGTAAATTCTCGAGTAGCCAGCCTGAAAGCACAAATTGACGAAGCAAAATTCGATCTTGACCAGACGGTTGTCCGCGCACCCAGCGATGGCTACGCAACCCAGGTTCTGGTTCGTCCAGGTACGTATGCTGCAGCAATGCCGCTCCGACCAGTGATGGTTTTCATTCCACAGCAGAAACGTCAAATCATTGCCACTTTCCGACAAAATTCCTTATTGCGTTTAAAAGCAGGTGATGACGCAGAGGCTGTTTTTAATGCGCTCCCAGGACAGGTTTTCACAGGAAAATTAACCAACGTTATCCCTGTGGTTTCATCAGGTGCCTATCAGGCACAAGGAGTGCTGCAGTCGCTGAATCTAAAACCGGGTGGTGATGGTGTGATGGCAACAATTGAGCTTGACCCTAATATGGAGCTTGATGCACTCCCTGATGGTATCTATGCCCAGGTCGCCATTTACTCTGACCATTTTAAACATGTAGCCGTTATGCGTAAGGTATTGTTACGTATGACGAGCTGGATGCACTACCTGTATTTGGATCACTAAATCAGGTGATTCAAAATGGTACTTACAGGGAATGTTCAATGCCTCTGGGACATTATAAAAAAATTCTATGAATACAATATGTTAAACCACCGACAACTTCGTCAAATCTCACCTTGCTCAGGTGAGATAAAACACAGGTTAATTATTACTTTTTTTCATGCTTCAAAAAAACAAAAATTTTTCACAGACACCAAAAACACGTGGATCTGATATAAAAAATCATTAGTAAATGTAATTCATTTCCTTTCCCCTTAAAAAATCTCAATCGTGATCTACTGCACAAATCGCTAATCTGCCCCCACTATACATGGGGGCAATTATGCTGCTACATACTCTCTATCTGATTGGTATCACCGCCGAGGCGATGACGGGCGCACTGGCGGCCGGACGTCGCCGGATGGATACCTTTGGCGTCATTATCATCGCTACCGCTACCGCGCTTGGCGGTGGTTCCGTGCGCGATATCCTGCTCGGGCACTATCCGCTGGGTTGGGTCAAAAACCCCGAGTACGTCATCATCGTGGCCTCCGCCGCCGTGCTGACTACCATCGTCGCCCCCGTCATGCCGTATCTGCGCCGCCTGTTTTTGGTGCTCGACGCGCTGGGCCTCGTCGTTTTTTCCATCATCGGCGCGCAAATTGCGCTGGATATGGGCGAAAGTCCGGTCATTGCCACCATCGCCGCCGTGGTCACCGGCGTCTTCGGCGGCGTCCTGCGCGATATGTTCTGCAAACGAATTCCACTGGTCTTTCAGAAAGAGCTGTACGCCGGGGTCTCCTTCGCCGCAGCGGTGCTTTATATCGCGCTACAGCACTACGTCTCCAACCACGACGTGGTGGTTATCTCCACGCTGCTGTTCGGCTTTACCGCTCGCATGCTGGCGTTGCGCCTGAAGCTTGGCCTGCCTGTGTTTCACTACAAACACAGCGCGCACTGATCTTAAAACCCGGGAATGCCTAGCCCGGCTAACCACCCGGCCAACGCGTCCACCTGCGGGTGGTGGAGCCAGTTTACGATTTGCCGCGCTTTTTCCTCACCCATTCCCGGTAGCGCCCGCCAGTCGGCCTCGCTGCGCTGGCGCATCGCCTGCCACGACCGATCCCCGGCGGCTTTTAATGCCGCCTGCGCCAGCGGCGCCCCCATCGCCACTATCCAGCGGATGAACGGCTGCTCCCGCACCAGATTGAAACGGTGCCACAAGGTCAGCCCACGCGCGGGAGACAGCCCCGGCGTCGCCTGCAGCTGCTCTGGCGTTAGCTGTAGCCATGAAAAGAGGTGCTCGAAATGGTGCGCCTGATACAGCATCCGCCAGCCCGCATTACCTAGCCCTTCGATATCCAGCGCCTGCTTTGAGCTTAGCCAGACAAGCCGGGCGAAAAATTGCGCCATGCACTCCGGAGAGGCATAAAAGCAGGTCAGCGCGTTGTAGTGAGGAACCGGCGGCGACGGTTTTTGCCTGTCCACTCCGCGCCATACCACACCGTCGACTCGCGGTATTCCCTGCCCTGCAAGGCTGACCAGAATCTGATCGCCCGGCGCGATATCCAGCGCTTGCCAGCGTGCAACGCTTCCCAGGCTAACGCGCTGCACCCGCTTATCGTCGAGCGCGACGGGCTCAAGCGCCGCAACAACCGCCACTTTCCCCGTGCGCCCAACGGTAAAACGGATGGCGGTCACTTCCGCCACCTGGCTGACCGGCGTGTATTTCCATGCCGCGACCCAGCCGCCTTCGCCAGGCAGCCACCGCTCGCCCGCAGGTTCCTGCGCCGCACGAATAACGACGCCGTCCGTGACGAACGGCAGCGGCGCGCTAAACCACGCGGCCCGGCGTTGCTCGACATCGTCAATCGTTTTCACCGGCTGTGTCCAGGCGGCCGTTAAATGAAAGCCTGCCGCCGTCAGCGCGGTAAGGCGTTCCGGCATCGTCTGCGGCCCATCCGGCCATTCCCAGATAAAGAGGCCGAGATGCGCCAGAGCGTCGCTGTCACCCTGGCGCATCATCGCGCCCGCCGCCTTTGCACGAGCATTCATGCCGCCCATCCGCTGCTGGATATGGTTGTCCTGCCGCCAGAAAATCTCGCCCTGCAGCACACAGTTCGCCAGCAACCCCTGTGTTTGCTGCGGTATCGCGGCAATGGCCCGCGCTTTTACCGTCCAGTCTTCACCCTTTAGCCCATTGCCACGGCTGATGGCCTGCGCCAGCTTACCCTGCCGGTAGACAAGCGTTACCGCCACGCCGTCCACTTTAGGCTGTACCCACAAATCCTGACGCGCACGCATCCACTGCTCAAGCGCCGCTTTGCTCGCCATCTTATGCACGCCGGTATGGGCAACAGGGTGTTTCACGCTACCGCCGATGGCGGGCGCCTCCTCCGCAGACCGTTCCTCATGAAAGCAGCGCTGCCATTGCTTAAGACGCGCGTTGAGCTGGTCATACACCTCATCGCTCACCTCGCTGGCCCCCTGCCGCCAGTACGCCTCATTCCAGTGCGTAATCTGAGCATTCAGCGCCGCCATCTCCTGCTCCGCTTTCGCGGGCGACCAGACAGGACACACCGCCAGTACGCAACTGCACCACATCATCATTAACCCGCCAGTCCACCGCCACATTGTCACCCCTCCTTGTTTTGCATCAGATATACCCTGGCGCGTGTGGGCGGCGCGAAGGGCAAACTCACGGTTCACGAGGAAGCTTCAGAACATTGTTTTTGTTGCAGCAACTCGCCGTTAAAGCAGGAAAACAGTACGCAAAATTCAACAATCCAGTGGAAAAAGTGTGACAAAGGCTACGTCACTGTGCGGCGACGTGTATAATAGGCTCGTATGTAGACTTTCCTTCGAACTCACATACACAAGACTCTCATGGCTCAAGGCACGCTTTATATTGTTTCTGCCCCTAGTGGCGCGGGTAAATCCAGCCTTATTCAGGCACTGTTGAAAACCCAACCGTTGTACGATACGCAGGTTTCTGTTTCACACACCACGCGCCAACCGCGTCCTGGTGAAGTGCACGGTGAACACTATTTCTTTGTTAATCATGACGAATTCAGAACGATGATTGGCAGAGAGGCTTTCCTTGAGCATGCGGAAGTTTTTGGCAATTTTTACGGCACTTCTCGCGAAACTATCGAGCAGGTGCTGAAAACCGGCGTCGACGTGTTCCTCGACATCGACTGGCAGGGCGCGCAGCAAATCCGGGAGAGAATGCCGGATGCCCGCAGCATCTTTATTCTGCCGCCGTCGAAAGATGAACTGGATCGCCGCCTGCGTGGCCGCGGCCAGGACAGCGAAGAGGTTATCGCCAAACGCATGGCGCAGGCGGTTGCAGAAATGAGTCACTACGCCGAATATGATTACCTGATTGTGAATGATGATTTTGATACCGCCCTGGGCGATTTGAAAACCATCATCCGCGCTGAACGTCTGCGCATGAGCCGCCAAAAGCAGCGACATGACGCTTTAATCAGCAAACTATTGGCAGACTGAACCCACATTCAGTATCATGCCCAGTCATTTCTTCACCTGTGGAGCTTTTTAATTATGGCACGCGTAACTGTTCAGGACGCTGTAGAGAAAATTGGTAACCGTTTTGACCTGGTACTGGTGGCCGCGCGTCGCGCTCGTCAGATGCAGGTAGGCGGCAAGGATCCGCTGGTACCGGAAGAAAACGATAAAACCACCGTTATCGCGCTGCGCGAAATCGAAGAAGGTCTGATCAACAACCAGATCCTCGACGTGCGTGAGCGCCAGGAGCAGCAAGAGCAGGAAGCCGCAGAACTGCAGGCCGTTACCGCCATTGCTGAAGGTCGTCGTTAATTAACCCTGCGGGTCGCCCTTGTATCTGTTTGAAAGCCTGAATCAGCTGATTCAAACTTACCTGCCGCCAGACCAGATCAAGCGTCTGCAGCAGGCGTATCTCGTTGCACGTGACGCTCACGAGGGGCAAACACGTTCAAGCGGTGAACCCTATATCACGCACCCGGTAGCGGTGGCCTGTATTCTGGCCGAGATGAAGCTCGACTATGAAACGCTGATGGCCGCGCTGCTGCATGACGTGATTGAAGATACCCCCGCCACCTATCAGGACATGGAACAGCTGTTTGGCAAAAGCGTTGCCGAACTGGTGGAAGGGGTATCCAAACTTGATAAGCTCAAGTTTCGCGATAAGAAAGAGGCGCAGGCCGAAAACTTTCGCAAGATGATTATGGCGATGGTGCAGGATATCCGCGTCATTCTCATCAAACTCGCCGACCGTACCCACAACATGCGCACGCTGGGCTCATTACGCCCGGATAAACGCCGCCGCATCGCCCGCGAAACGCTGGAAATTTACAGTCCGCTGGCACACCGCTTAGGTATTCACCACATTAAAACCGAGCTCGAAGAGCTGGGCTTTGAAGCGCTGTATCCTAACCGCTACCGCGTCATCAAAGAGGTGGTCAAAGCAGCGCGCGGCAACCGTAAAGAGATGATTCAAAAAATCCTCTCCGAAATCGAAGGGCGTTTGCAGGAAGCGGGAATTCCGTGCCGCGTCAGCGGTCGCGAAAAGCATCTGTATTCGATCTACTGCAAAATGGTGCTTAAAGAGCAGCGATTTCACTCGATCATGGATATTTACGCCTTCCGCGTGATCGTCCACGATGTCGATACCTGCTATCGCGTGCTCGGTCAGATGCACAGCCTGTACAAACCGCGTCCCGGTCGCGTCAAAGACTACATCGCCATTCCGAAAGCGAACGGCTATCAGTCGCTGCACACCTCGATGATTGGCCCGCACGGCGTGCCGGTCGAAGTGCAGATCCGCACCGAAGACATGGACATGATGGCGGAGATGGGTGTTGCCGCCCACTGGGCCTACAAACAGAACGGCGAAAGCAGCACCACCGCGCAGATCCGCGCGCAGCGCTGGATGCAAAGCCTGCTGGAGCTTCAGCAGAGCGCTGGTAGCTCGTTTGAATTTATCGAGAGCGTTAAATCCGATCTCTTCCCGGATGAGATTTACGTTTTCACCCCGGAAGGCCGCATCGTTGAACTGCCTGCTGGCGCTACGCCGGTGGATTTCGCCTATGCGGTGCACACCGATATCGGCCATGCCTGCGTCGGCGCCCGCGTCGACCGCCAGCCGTATCCGCTGTCGCAGTCGCTTTCCAGCGGCCAGACGGTAGAAATTATTACCGCGCCGGGCGCCCGTCCGAACGCCGCCTGGCTGAACTTTGTCGTAAGCTCGAAAGCGCGCGCCAGAATTCGCCAGATGCTGAAAAACCTCAAGCGTGACGATTCAGTCAGCCTGGGCCGTCGCCTGCTGAACCATGCGCTTGGCGGCAGCCGTAAGCTCGCCGAGATCCCGCCGGAGAACATCCAGCGAGAGCTTGAGCGGATGAAGCTCGCCACCCTTGACGATCTGCTGGCCGAAATCGGCCTCGGCAACGCCATGAGCGTGGTGGTTGCGAAAAACCTGCAGCAGGGCGATGCCACCGCGCCATCGACCAGTACGACGAGCCATGGTCATCTGCCTATCAAGGGCGCCGACGGTGTACTCATCACCTTCGCGAAGTGCTGCCGCCCGATTCCTGGCGACCCGATCATCGCCCACGTCAGCCCCGGCAAAGGGCTGGTTATCCACCACGAGTCTTGCCGCAATATTCGCGGCTACCAGAAAGAGCCGGAAAAATTCATGGCCGTGGAGTGGGATAAAGAGACGGAGCAGGAATTTATCACCGAGATTAAGGTGGATATGTTCAACCACCAGGGGGCGCTGGCGAACCTGACCGCTGCTATCAACACCGCCTCTTCCAACATTCAGAGCCTGAATACGGAAGAGAAAGATGGCCGCGTTTACAGCGCCTTTATTCGTCTGACCGCCCGTGACCGTGTGCATCTGGCGAACATCATGCGCAAGATTCGCGTCATGCCGGATGTGATTAAAGTCACCCGTAACAGAAACTAGTCTTCTATGAATGAACAACGTTATGCGCGTATCCGTGAGATGCTCGCCAGACGTCAGCCTGACCTGACGGTCTGCATGGAGCAAGTCCATAAACCCCATAACGTCTCGGCGATCGTACGTACCGCCGATGCCGTCGGCGTTCACGAAGTGCACGCCGTGTGGCCCGGCAACCGCATGCGCACCATGGCCTCCACCGCCGCAGGCAGCAACAGCTGGGTTTCGGTGAAAACCCACCGCACCATCGGCGACGCCGTCGCGCAGTTGAAAGGCCGCGACATGCAGATCCTCGCCACGCACCTTTCTGATAACGCCGTCGATTTTCGCGAGATAGACTACACCCGCCCGACCTGTATCCTGATGGGTCAGGAGAAAACCGGCATCACCGAGGAAGCGCTGGCGCTGGCGGACCAGGACATCATCATCCCGATGATCGGCATGGTGCAGTCGCTGAACGTCTCCGTCGCCTCTGCGCTTATCCTCTACGAAGCACAGCGTCAGCGGCAAAATGCGGGTATGTACCGACGTGAAAACAGCACGTTGCCGCAGGAAGAGCAGCAACGTCTGCTGTTTGAAGGCGGCTATCCGGTGCTGGCGAAAGTGGCCAAACGCAAAGGCCTTCCCTACCCTCACGTGAACGACAGCGGCGAAATAGACGCCGATGCCGCGTGGTGGGCGACCATGCAGGCGGCAGGTTAAGCCATGAAGGGGCGCTTACTGGATGCCGTGCCATTAAGTGCCTTAACCGGCGTTGGCGCAGCGCAAACCAGCAAACTGGCTAAAATCGGCCTGCACAACGTGCAGGATCTGCTGCTACACCTGCCGTTACGCTATGAAGACCGTACCCATCTTTACACCGTCAATGACCTGCTGCCCGGCGTCTACGCCACGGTAGAAGGCGAAGTGCTCAACTGCAATATCACCTTCGGCGGCCGCCGGATGATGACCTGCCAGATTAGCGACGGCACCGGCATCCTCACCCTACGCTTTTTCAACTTTAACGCGGCGATGAAAAACAGCCTCGCGACGGGAAAACGCGTGCTTGCTTACGGCGAAGCCAGACGCGGCAAATACGGCGCGGAGATGATCCACCCGGAATACCGCGTGCAGGGCGACCTCAGCACACCGGAGCTACAGGAAACGTTGACCCCGGTCTATCCCACGACCGAGGGCGTACGGCAGGCCACCCTGCGTAAGCTCACCGACCAGGCCCTGGACCTGCTGGAGACCTGCGCCATCGCCGAGCTGCTGCCGCCCGAACTGGCGCAGGGAATGATGAGCCTGCCCAAAGCATTGCGCACGCTGCACCGTCCACCGCCGTCGCTACAGCTGAGCGACCTCGAAAGCGGGCAGCATCCGGCGCAGCGTCGTCTGATTATGGAAGAGCTGCTGGCGCATAACCTGAGCATGCTGGCGCTGCGCGCCGGGGCTCAGCGCTATCACGCCCAGCCGCTGTCGCCGCAGGATAACCTCAAGCACGCGCTGCTCGATGCGCTGCCGTTCAAACCCACGGGCGCGCAGGCGCGGGTGGTGGGCGAAATTGAGCATGATATGGCGCAGGACATTCCGATGATGCGTCTGGTGCAGGGCGACGTCGGCTCCGGGAAAACGCTGGTCGCCGCGCTTGCCGCGCTGCGGGCGATTGCCCACGGCAACCAGGTGGCGCTGATGGCGCCCACCGAACTGCTCGCCGAGCAGCACGCGAACAACTTTCGTGCCTGGTTCGCGCCGCTCGGCGTCGACGTAGGCTGGCTGGCAGGCAAGCAAAAGGGTAAGGCGCGTCTCGCGCAGCAAGAGGCCATCGCCAGCGGTCAGGTGCAGATGATTGTCGGCACTCACGCTATCTTTCAGGAGCAGGTGCAGTTCAACGGCCTGGCGCTGGTGATTATCGACGAACAGCACCGTTTTGGCGTGCATCAGCGGCTGGCGCTGTGGGAAAAAGGCCAGCAGCAGGGCTTCCACCCACATCAGCTAATCATGACCGCCACCCCGATTCCACGTACGCTGGCGATGACCGCCTACGCCGACCTCGACACCTCGGTTATCGACGAACTACCGCCGGGCCGTACGCCGGTCACCACCGTCGCCATTGCCGACACCCGCCGCAGCGCTATTATCGACCGGGTTCGCCACGCCTGCACCACCGAAGGCCGTCAGGCCTACTGGGTGTGTACGCTGATTGAAGAGTCGGAGCTGCTGGAGGCTCAGGCGGCGGAAGCCACCTGGGAAGAGCTAAAATTAGCCCTACCGGAACTGAATATCGGGCTGGTTCACGGGCGTATGAAGCCTGCCGAGAAGCAGGCGGTGATGCAGGCGTTCAAGCAGGGCGACCTGCATCTGCTGATCGCCACCACCGTCATTGAAGTCGGGGTGGACGTGCCGAACGCCAGCCTGATGATCATCGAAAACCCGGAGCGCCTGGGACTGGCCCAGTTGCACCAGCTCAGGGGCCGCGTCGGGCGCGGCGCGGTCGCGTCGCACTGCGTGCTGCTCTACAAATCACCGCTGTCGAAGACTGCGCAGATGCGCCTGCAGGTGCTGCGCGACAGCAACGACGGTTTCGTGATTGCGCAAAAAGACCTGGAGATCCGCGGTCCTGGCGAGCTGCTCGGCACCCGCCAGACCGGCAACGCCGAATTTAAAGTCGCTGACCTGCTGCGCGATCAGGCCATTATTCCGGACGTTCAGCGCATTGCGCGGCATATTCACGAAAAATACCCGCAGCAGGCGCTGGCGCTTATCGAGCGCTGGATGCCGGAAACCGAACGATATTCCAACGCGTAGAGCGACGCTCTGCGTGAAATTTTAGCCTCCACAATGAGTTTGCTATGAGACGAGAACTTGCCATCGAATTTTCACGCGTCACCGAAGCGGCGGCGCTTGCGGGCTACAAATGGTTAGGACGCGGTGATAAAAACGCGGCCGACGGCGCGGCGGTCAACGCCATGCGCATTATGCTTAACCAGGTCAATATCGATGGCACCATCGTTATCGGCGAAGGGGAGATCGACGAGGCGCCGATGCTCTATATCGGCGAGCAGGTCGGCACCGGCGACGGCGACGCAGTGGATATCGCCGTCGACCCTATCGAAGGCACGCGCATGACGGCCATGGGCCAGGCCAACGCGCTGGCGGTTCTGGCGGTAGGCGATAAGGGCTGCTTCCTGAACGCGCCGGACATGTACATGGAAAAACTGATTGTCGGCCCGGGCGCCAAAGGGGCTATCGACCTCCATCTGCCGCTGGCGGACAACCTGCGCAACGTCGCGGCTGCGCTGGGTAAACCGCTCAATGAACTGACCGTCACGATTCTGGCGAAACCGCGCCATGACGCGGTTATTAACGAGCTCCAGCAGCTCGGCGTACGCGTATTCGCCATTCCGGACGGCGACGTTGCCGCCTCTATCCTCACCTGCATGCCGGACAGCGAAGTCGACGTGCTGTACGGTATCGGCGGCGCGCCGGAAGGCGTTGTCTCCGCCGCGGTGATCCGCGCGCTGGACGGCGACATGCAGGGCCGCCTGCTGGCGCGCCACGAGGTGAAAGGCGACAGCAGCGAAAACCGCCGTATCGGCGAGAGCGAGCTTGCCCGCTGCGCGGCAATGGGCATTGAGGCTGGCAAGGTGCTACGTCTGGACGATATGGCGCGCAGCGACAACGTGATTTTCTCCGCCACCGGCATCACCAAAGGCGATCTGCTGGAGGGCATTAGCCGTAAAGGCAACATGGCCACCACCGAAACGCTGCTGATCCGCGGCAAATCCCGCACCATCCGCCGTATTCAGTCCATTCACTATCTGGACCGCAAAGACCCGGACGTACAGCGCCATATTCTTTGATTTACGACGATATTTGATCAATAGAGCTTTCCGGCCCCGTTGGGCTGGAAATCTCCTCTTCAAGTGACGAAGATAGGACTATCAACGCACAAAAGGAGAGAGTCATGGCGGACTGGGTCACAGGAAAAGTCACCAACATTGAGTTCTGGACAGACACCTTGTTCAGTCTCACCGTACATGCCCCCGTACATCCCTTCACGGCCGGACAATTCACCAAGCTTGGGCTGGAGATTGACGGCGAGCGCGTGCAGCGCGCCTATTCCTACGTCAACGCGCCGGGAAACCCCGAGCTGGAGTTCTATCTGGTCACCGTGCCGGACGGCAAACTGAGCCCGCGTCTGGCGGCGCTGAAGCCCGGCGATGAGGTTCAGGTGGTGAGCGAGGCGGCAGGCTTCTTTGTGCTTGAGGAGATTCCGGCCTGCGATACCCTGTGGATGCTGGCGACCGGCACGGCGCTGGGTCCGTATCTCTCTATCCTGCAGGAAGGCCGCGATCTCGACCGTTTCAGTCATCTGGTGCTGGTGCATGCGGTGCGCTATGCCGCGGATTTAAGCTATCTGCCGCTGATGCGCGAGCTGGAGCAGCGTTATGGCGGCAAACTGCGCATTCAAACCGTGGTGAGCCGGGAAACCGTCGCCGGGTCGCTGACCGGGCGCGTCCCGGCGCTTATCGACAGCGGCGCGCTGGAGTCGGCCGTCGGTCTGACGATGACCACGGAAAACAGCCATGTGATGCTGTGCGGCAACCCGCAGATGGTGCGCGACACCCAGCAGTTGCTGAAAGAGACCCGACAGATGACCAAACATCTGCGCCGTCGGCCGGGCCACATGACCGCCGAGCACTACTGGTAATCAGCGGTATTTCACATCCTGCGTCTCTTTGCCGTATTTGTTCTCGCCCTGGGTGCCGACAAACGCGCCCAGGTCAATCAGCATCATGACGATAATCAGCGTTGGGATGAACCGCCCGACGCCCCACTGCCAGACGCCCGGCAGCATCGCCCAGTTCCCCGCCAGCAACATCCAGGCCAGAATCATCAGCAGCGCCCAGATACCGGATTTCCCGCGGTCATGCAGGCGTTTAACGGTCACAGCCGCCGTTGGCCACAGCAGACACACCAGCGCGAACGCGGCGGTTTGCAGGCTCAGCCAGCCGCTGCCGGCAAGCGTAAATAACACAATCATGGCCAGCACCCAAATGCCGATCCACACCCAGAAGTCACGGCGTCCAATACGGCCGTTAATTGAAAATAACCACTGCTGTAGGGTCATCAGGCGTTCCTTATTCTCAGAGTGGCGCGTAGTTTACCCTGGAGTCGCGACTTTTTGACAAGCGGGGCGTTTTCCCGTTTTAATCATCGGCATGAAATTTCTTAGGTAACGTGCATGAATAAGTGGCTGACTCTGTGTTTTATCGGGCTTGTGGGGCTGACGGCAGGCCAAAGCGCCCTGTCTGCGGACGAGTCCGTGACGACCGCGGCCCCGTATCTGCTCTCCGGCGCGCCGACGTTCGATCTCTCCATCAGCCAGTTCCGGGAGAAATTCAACGCCGACAACCCTTCCCTGCCGCTTAATGAATTTCGCGCCATCGCCACCAGCAGCGACCCGCAAAACCTGACCCGCGCAGCGAGCAAAATCAACGAGAACCTGTACGCCTCGACCGCCCTTGAGCCCGGGACGATGAAGATTAAATCGATGCAAATCACCTGGCTGCCGATCCAGGGGCCAGAGCAGAAAGCCGCCAAAGCGAAAGCGCTGGAGTATATGAGCGCGGTGCTGCGCCTTTTTACCCCGGCGATGACCAAACCGCAGAGCATGCAGAAACTGCAAAAGCTGCTGACTGCCGGTAAGAACAAACATTACTACGCCAGCATTGAAGGCGCGATTCGCTATGTGGTGGCAGATAATGGCGAAAAGGGGCTGACCTTCGCTGTTGAACCGATTAAGCTGGCGCTATCTGAAACACTGCAAGGGGAGAATAAATGACAAAAAGCAAAGCCTTTCCAGTGTGGGATCTCTATACTGTTTCTCAGACCATGCCGCGCCTTTCGGGCGGCCATCTTCCTTAATTCGCTTATTTAGCGTGGAGAATTAAAATGCGACATCCTTTAGTGATGGGTAACTGGAAACTGAACGGCAGCCGCCACATGGTAAATGAACTGGTTGCTAACCTGCGTAAAGAGCTGGCTGGCGTTACTGGCTGTGCGGTCGCTATCGCGCCGCCGGACATGTACCTGGATCTGGCTAAACATGCCGCAGACGGCAGCCACATCGTACTGGGTGCGCAGAACGTTGACGTGAACCTGTCCGGCGCATTCACCGGTGAAACCTCCGCTGAAATGCTGAAAGATATCGGTGCGAAATACATCATCATCGGTCACTCTGAGCGTCGTACTTACCACAAAGAATCCGATGAATTCATCGCTAAAAAATTCGCTGTGCTGAAAGAGCAGGGTCTGATTCCGGTTCTGTGCATCGGCGAAACCGAAGCAGAAAACGAAGCGGGCAAAACCGAAGAAGTGTGCGCACGTCAGATTGACGCGGTCCTGAAAACTCAGGGCGCTGAAGCCTTCGTTGGCGCAGTTATCGCTTACGAGCCAGTATGGGCTATCGGTACCGGCAAATCGGCAACGCCGGCGCAGGCGCAGGCCGTTCACAAATTCATCCGCGACCACATCGCGAAAGCTGACGCCAACGTCGCTGAGCAGGTCATCATCCAGTACGGCGGTTCCGTAAACGCCTCTAACGCTGCCGAGCTGTTCACCCAGCCGGACATCGACGGCGCGCTGGTTGGCGGCGCCTCTCTGAAAGCAGACGCTTTCGCCGTTATCGTTAAAGCAGCAGAAGCGGC
>NZ_JAFAGS010000044.1 GCF_019237635.1 Pluralibacter sp. | reverse complement strand
CGAAATTGATGCCTCGATCGTTCCGGCGGGATCGCCACAACCCAATGAGAGATATCCTCTTTATTTGGCTGGCATGGAATATTTACCCCCCCTCGCTTTCGCGAATGAAAATGGAATAATTCGTTGCCAAAACAGTTACCTCTCATCAACGGGAGCAGAAAGTGTATATCTCATTCCTGCCGACAGTGCTGGATCAGTAGATACGTGGGAATTTATTCCCGTATAGCTGAAAACCGTGAAAGGAACGTAGACAAACCAAGGTGTCATTCTAAAGCCTCCGGTTCTTTCGGAGGCTACTTGCTATTCTTTTACAGGAAAAACAACAGTAACAACTGAATCTCATCATTAAACCAGAGGAGCATTGTTGCAAATAAAAAATCACCTGCTAAGTTATATTTTGTGTTGCTTATAACAACACCAAAAAGTAATCATCATAGATGATTATTACTTACCATACTGTTCACTAACCAATATATCCGTTATTACCTCTGTTATCCTTCTGGCAAGCTCTATGCCTGTCGGGATTACACGTAAAAACAAAACAGGAGATTAATCATGAGCAATAACAACAACAACAACAACAACAACAACAACAACGGCGGCAACGGTAACAACAACAATAATAATAACAACAACAATAATAACGGCGGCGGTTGCGGCGGCGGAAACAACAACAACAACAACAACAACAATAACAACAACAATAAGAATGGAGGCGGTTGTTGTTAAGGGGATGAGTAACCCTTGTAAAAAACAGGCATAGCGTTTTGTGATCTTATAGGTTGTGTAAACAACCTAACAGGAGAGCAAATCTATGCCTGTTTTCGCATTAAGGGTAATACCTAAAATGCGATAAACATGTGTTTTTCAATAAAGATGCCGATAACTTTTTGTGATGTCGTACCGTGATGCCCGGCCTATGCTAACTGCTCCCCGGGTGTGACAGGCAGGGTAATTCTTACCTGTAGCCCGGTGGCGAAATGTGCTGCCGGATGCAGGGTGACCGTGCCGCCGAGGCGGTGCACGCAGGTTTTCACGATGGATAACCCAAGGCCCGATCCTGGCTGTGTGGTGCCTTCCAGTCGGTAAAAGGCGTCAAACACCCGTTCACGTTTGCTGGCATCAATCCCCGGACCGTTATCCTCCACCTCAATTACCGCACCGCTCTCGCTCAGCGTCAGACGCAGGTCGACCTGGCCGTTTTCCGGCACATAGCGGATGGCGTTTTCCACCAGGTTTTTCAGCGCCGTACAGAGGGTGTTTTTGTCGGTCAGGATCTGCGTGTTGGCCGGTAGCGGTTCGGCGACGCCGATGTCGATGTTTTTATCCATTGCCAGCGGCAGCAGGGTTTCAATTACCTGCCTGAAAACCGCGTCGACCGCCACCGTTTCTCGGGCCTGTTCGGACGGCGTTTGCTGCTCCCGGGCGAGCGCCAGCAGCTGCTCCAGCAGATGGTGCGTGCGTTTTAGCCCCTGACGAAGGGCGTTGAGCCGCGACTGCGCCTCGGGGGACATCTCCGACCCTGCCAGCCGCTCCGCCTGGAGTGAGAGCGCGGTAAGCGGCGTGCGCAGCTCGTGGGCCGCATCGGCGATAAAGCGCTGCTGGGTCTGCATCGCGCCGTCCACTTTGCCAAGCAGCTTATTGATGCCGTTGACGAACGGGCGGATTTCATCCGGCACGGTGTGCTCCGCCAGCGGCGTGAGGTCCTGCTCGTCGCGGCGATGCACGTCATCGGCAAGGCGGATCACCGGACGAAAGGCTTTTTTAATCAGGTCGGTGGTGACCAGCAGCAGGACGGGCAGCAGCAGGGCGAACGGGATCAGCGTGCGGATGGCGCTGTCGAAGGCGATTTCGTTGCGTACATCCGTCGGCTGGCCAATGGCTACCCACATCTGCGGCGTCAGTGAATGGACGAGCACGCGGTACGCGCCGCCGTCGGTCACAATATCCTGAAAGCCTTCTTTGAGCGGCGGGCGAAGGTGAAAGGCGATGTTGGAATCTTGGGTGTGTTTACCGTCGGCGGTGATGTACTCGACGAAGATTTGGGCGTCATTATCGCCTTCCAGACGTTGGCCCATTTTGTTGCGTTCGTCATCAGTGCCGGGGGTGTACTTGATTATCCAGGCCACCTGGTCGAGGGTGTTGTCCTGTAGCTCGTGGGCTTCATCGAGGGCAAAATAGAACGCAAACCCGCCGCTGACCAGCGCGGTGGCGAAAATGGCGATGCACAACACCGCCGATAAGCGCAGCTGTACCGAGTTTGTTATCCGTTTTTTGAGACCTGCCATCCGACTCCCCTGATATTTTTAATCGCCTCGCGCCCGAGTTTTTTTCGCAGAGCATGGATCAAAAACTCGACGGCGTTGCTTTCGACCTCTTCACCCCAGCCGTAGATGCTGTCCTCCAGGTCGCGACGGGAGAGGATCCCGCCCGGGCGCTGCATGAGCGCGGCGAGCAAGGCATACTCCCGGTTGGAGAGCAAGAACCGCTCTTCGCTGGCGAGCAGGCATACCTCGTGGGTCGCCGGATCGAGCGCCATAATACCGTTGCTCATTACCGGGCTCCGGCTGCCGCTGTTGCGGCGGGTCACCGCCCGGATGCGGGCCAGCAACTCGCTCATTTCAAAGGGTTTGAGGATGTAGTCATCCGCCCCGCCGTCGAGCCCTTTCAGGCGGTCGGCGAGGGCGTCGCGGGCGGTCAGAATCAGTACCGGTACCGCGGCGTCTTTGCGCCGCAGTCCATCGAGCACCGCAAACCCGTCCTTGCCAGGCAAACCGAGGTCAAGCAGCACCACATCATAGGGCTGCGCGGCGAATCCGCTAAGGGCGTCGTCGCCGTTTTTCACCCAGTCTACGGCATAGGAGGCATCTTTCAGCGAACTTTCCAGCACTTCGCCGACCATCGCATCGTCTTCAACCAGCAGTATTCTCATAGCCTGATAGTCCGTTATGTCACTGTGCGACGATGCCTCCGGAAAAGCCCTGGGTCAACGGGATTCTGATTCCAGCGCCTCGATTTTTCCCCGGTAGGTGAGGTAGCCAATCAGGCTGATGATTGCCAGCAGGAACAGCACGCTGGTGCCGGTGGTGCCAAGCCCCATACCGCCGTTGGCCGAGGGTTGCGACAGCAGATCGCCGCAGGAGGCGCCGAACGGGCGGGTCAGGATATACACAATCCAGAAGCACAGCACGCTGTCGGCGCGCAGCACATAGTAGCTTACCGCCGTCATCAGGATCATGGTGCCGAACATCGTGGCGGCGTTGAGATAGCCGAGATCCAGTCCCTCCGCCGCCCAGTCGCCTGCCGCCGTACCCAGCGAGAAGGTGATAAGAATCGCGGTCCAGTAAAACGCTTCACGTTTCAGGGTGATGATACTGTGGATCGATAACGTCCTCTCTTTCGCATACCAGACGCCGAAAACGACTAACAACATCACCGCGAAGACGCCG
>NZ_JAFAGS010000092.1 GCF_019237635.1 Pluralibacter sp. | reverse complement strand
TGTACGCGGAAGACAAACGCCACGCCGTCCAGATGCTCGGATGCGCCGCCGCGGAAGGTCACCACGGACTGTGCCCATCCCACCAGCTTCATCATCTCGCTGCCGTCCATATGCTGTGCGGAGAACGGAATCGTCAGCAGGCCCAGCGCGCATTGCACCATCAGCAAGGAGAGGATCAGGATATCCGCCCCGGTGGTGGTTGCGCGGACGCGCGGGCTGAACAGACGGCGCTTGAGCAGCAGCAGACCGCCGACCAGCGTCATCACGCCGCAGGCGCCGCCAGCGATCATCGCCATCTTCTGCTTCACATCGATGGGCAGAAAGGATTCGTACATCCAGTGCGGCGTCAACATACCGAGGAAGTGACCAGCGAAAATCCCGAGGATCCCGATATGGAACAGGTTTGACGCCAGGTTCATCCCTTTGCGATCCAGCATCTGGCTGGATGCCGCGCGCCAGGTGTACTGGCCATAGTCATAACGCAACCAGCTGCCGACCAGGAACACCGTGCCCGCAATGTACGGGTAGATATCAAAGAAGAACATATTCAGGAAGTGCATTATTGCTGTCCTCCGTTAGAGATATTCAAATATTGCGGGGCAACAGCACCGGCAAAACGACGCTGATGCACGGAGATTTCAGATTCTCCGCAGCCCTGGTCAGCAAAGAACTTCACCTGCTCTTCTTCCCAGACGGCGTCCAGCGCCTGCGGGGTATCGTCGCGGGCTTCATCGGCGATTTTTTCCGCCACTTTGCTGCTGTCAATCTGCGTGCTGGCAAGCGTCAGCAGCGTATCGAACAGCGCCGCATAACGGCTCTCACGCTGCTGCAGGCGCGCGCTGAGCAGCGCCAGAATCGGCGCGATGTCCTGCAGGCCGCCGAGCGCGTCTTCTCGCGGCAGCTGCGCCAGATATTCCAGGTACAGCGGCAGGTGGTCCGGCAGCTCTCGGCTGTCGAGCTGCAGTCCGTGCCGCTCGTATTGCGCCATCAGGTCAACCATCGCCTGGCCGCGGTCGCGGGACTCCCCGTGAACATGCTCAAACAGCAGCAGAGAGGTTGCCCGACCGCGGTCGAACAGCTCGCTATAGGCAGCCTGGGCATCAAGCAGATCCTGCGCCAGCAGGTCGCGCAGGAAAACGCCGAGCCGCTGGGCTTCCTCTTTATTCAGGTTGTCAGAAGAGGCCAGTACCTCAAACAGCTCCTGCTGATGCTGCCACAGGGCAGCATCCGGGTATTCCAGCAGGCGGGACACGATCACCAGTTCTTTCATGGATGCGGCTCCGTTTTGCTGGTCACATCGACAGCGTCGATGCGGCGGCTGTTGAACAGGTTAAATGTGGTGTCAGAACCGTGGCAGCCATCGCCAAAGCTAAAACCACAGCCGTTTTTCTCCGGGAAGGCGTCGCGCGCCTGTTCACGGTGGCTGCTTGGTACTACAAAGCGGTCTTCGTAGTTGGCGATCGCCAGGTAACGGTACATCTCCTGGGCCTGCGCTTCCGTTAACCCTACCTCTTCCAGCGCGCGGGTATCGACGACGCCGTCTACCGTTTCGGCACGTTTGAAGTGACGCATCGCCAGCATACGTTTAAGCGCCAGAAGCACCGGCTGGGTGTCGCCTGCGGTCAGCAGGTTCGCCAGATACTGTACCGGGATACGCAGGCTGTCGACGTCCGGCAGAATACCGTTGCTGCCCAGCTCGCCCGCATCAGCGGCAGACTGAATCGGCGACAGAGGCGGTACGTACCAGACCATCGGCAACGTGCGGTATTCCGGATGCAGCGGCAGCGCCAGTTTCCAGTCCATCGCCATTTTGTACACCGGCGACTGCTGCGCCGCGTCGATCACGCTCTGCGGCACGCCGTCTTTCAGCGCCTGCGCAATCACTTTCGGATCGTTCGGATCGAGGAACACCTCCAGCTGACGCTGATACAGATCTTTCTCGTGCTCAGTGCTGGCGGCATTTTCAATCGCGTCCGCGTCGTACAGCAGCACGCCGAGGTAACGAATACGCCCTACGCAGCTTTCAGAACAGACCGTCGGCATCCCGGCTTCAATACGCGGGTAGCAGAAGATACACTTCTCGGACTTGCCGCTCTTCCAGTTGAAGTAGATTTTTTTGTACGGGCAGCCAGTGATACACATCCGCCAGCCGCGGCATTTGTCCTGGTCGATCAGCACGATGCCGTCTTCTTCACGCTTATAGATGGCCCCGCTTGGGCAGGTCGCCACGCACGCCGGGTTGAGGCAGTGCTCGCACAGGCGCGGCAGATACATCATGAAGGTGTTTTCGAACTGGCCGTACATCGCCTTCTGCATATTCTCGAAGTTCTGGTCTTTCGACAGTTTCTCGAACTCACCGCCCAGATCATCTTCCCAGTTTGGGCCGCGGGTGATCTTATCCATCCGCTGGCCGGTGATCAGTGAACGCGGGCGAGCAATCGGCTGCGCTTTGCTGTCGGCTGGGGCGTTGTGTAACGTCTGGTAGTCGAAATCAAACGGCTCGTAGTAATCGTCAATGCCCGGCAAATGCGGGTTGGCAAAGATTTTCCCCAGCAGCATCGCGCGGTTGCCCATACGTGGCTGCAGTTTACCGTTGATTTTGCGGATCCAGCCGCCCTTCCATTTCTCCTGGTTTTCCCAGTCGTTAGGAAAACCCACGCCCGGTTTGGTTTCAACGTTGTTGAACCAGGCGTACTCTGTGCCTTCGCGGCTGGTCCAGACGTTTTTACAGGTGACTGAGCAGGTATGACAGCCGATGCATTTGTCGAGATTCAGCACCATGCCGACTTGTGAACGAATTTTCATTTTACGCTCTCCTGTACCTGGTCATTACCTTCGCCGTCTAACCAGTTAATGTTCTTCATCTTACGTACCACCACGAACTCATCGCGGTTTGAACCTACGGTACCGTAGTAGTTAAAGCCATAGGCCAGTTGCGCATAGCCGCCGATCATGTGCGTCGGTTTCGGGCTGATGCGGGTCACCGAGTTATGGATACCGCCGCGCTGGCCGGTAATTTCCGATCCCGGCAGGTTCACAATGCGCTCCTGCGCGTGGTACATCATGGTCATTCCCGCCGGAACGCGCTGGCTGACGACAGCTCTCGCCGTCAGGGCGCCGTTGCTGTTGAAGACCTCTATCCAGTCGTTATCTTCAATACCCAACTCTTTAGCGTCTGTTTCGCTCATCCAGACAATCGGGCCGCCGCGCGACAACGTCAGCATCAGCAGGTTGTCGCTGTAGGTGGAGTGGATACCCCACTTCTGATGCGGCGTCAGGAAGTTCAGCGCCTTCTCCGGGTTGCCGTTGGATTTCTGCCCCATCACCGATTTCACCGAGCGGGTGTCGATAGGCGGGCGGTAAACCAGCAGGCTTTCCCCGAAGTCACGCATCCACTGGTGATCCTGATACAGCTGCTGGCGACCGGAGAGCGTGCGCCACGGAATCAGCTCGTGAACGTTGGTGTAGCCGGCGTTATACGAGACATGTTCATCTTCCAGACCGGACCAGGTTGGGCTGGAGATGATTTTGCGCGGCTGGGCCTGAATATCACGGAAGCGAATCTTCTCGTCTTCTTTATTAGTCGCCAGATGCGTATGGTCACGACCGGTGATCTCGCTGAGCGCCGCCCAGGCTTTTACCGCCACATGACCGTTGGTTTCCGGCGCCAGGGTCAGGATCATCTCTGCGGCGTCAATTGCCGTGTTAAGGCAAGGCTGGCCTTTCGCCGGGCCGTCTGCCTTGGTGTAATTGAGCTTACGCAGCAGGTCCATTTCGCTCTGGGTGTTCCAGGCAATCCCCTTACCGCCGTTGCCGATTTTCTCCATCAGCGGGCCGATAGAGGTAAAGCGCTCCCAGGTCGCCGGATAGTCACGTTCCACCGCGATAATGTGCGGCGCGGTTTTGCCCGGAATCAGGTCGCACTCGCCTTTTTTCCAGTCTTTTACATCCAACGGTTGCGCCAGTTCGGCGGCGGAGTCGTGCTGAATCGGCAGCGTCACAACGTCGGTCTCTTTGCCGAGGTGGCCCACGCACACTTCAGAGAATTTCTTCGCGATGCCTTTATAAATATCCCAGTCGCTTTTCGACTCCCAGGCCGGGTCGACTGCCGCCGAGAGCGGATGAATAAACGGATGCATATCCGAGGTATTCATGTCGTCTTTTTCGTACCAGGTCGCCGTCGGCAGGACAATGTCGGAATACAGGCAGGTGCTCGACAGGCGGAAGTCCAGCGTCACGACCAGATCCAGCTTGCCATCGAGACCGTTATCACGCCATTCCACCTCTTCTGGCTTCACGCCGCCCTGCTTACCGAGATCTTTCCCCTGGATACCGTTCTCGGTGCCCAGCAGATACTTCAGCATGTATTCGTGGCCTTTACCGGAAGAACCCAGCAGATTCGAACGCCAGATAAACAGGTTGCGCGGGTGGTTTTTCCCGTTTTCAGGCTGTTCGGCAGCAAAACGGAGAGAACCTTCTTTCAGGGATTTGACGGTGTAATCCACCGGCGTCATGCCCGCTTTCTTCGCGTCGTCGGCGATACGCAGCGGGTTGGTACCCAGTTGCGGCGCCGACGGCAGCCAGCCCATGCGCTCTGCACGGACGTTGAAGTCGATAAGACTGCCGCTGTAGCGGGATTTATCGGCCATCGGCGAGAGCAACTCCTGCGCGGTCAGCGACTCATACCGCCACTGGCTGGAGTGGTTGTAGAAATAGGAAGTGCTGTTCATGTGACGCGCCGGGCGCTGCCAGTCAAGGGCAAACGCCAGGGGCTGCCAGCCGGTCTGCGGACGCAGTTTTTCCTGGCCGACATAGTGCGCCCAACCGCCGCCGCTCTGACCCACGCAGCCGCAGAAAATCAGCATATTGATAAGACCGCGATAGTTCATATCGAGGTGATACCAGTGGTTCAGGCCCGCGCCGACGATGATCATCGAGCGGCCATGGGTTTTATCCGCGTTATCGGCAAACTCGCGGGCGGTACGGATAATCTGCGCGCGCTGCACGCCGGTAATTTGCTCGGCCCAGGCCGGGGTATAAGCCTTAACGTCGTCGTAGCTGCTGGCGCAATGCTCATCGCCAAGACCGCGATCCAACCCGTAGTTCGCCATGGTGAGGTCATAAACCGTCGTGACCAACGCGGTCGAACCATCGGCCAGTTGCAGACGTTTAACCGGCAGTTTGTGCATCAGCACGTTCTGCAGCTCAACGCTATTGAAGTGTTCGGTACTGTCGCCGCCAAAGTACGGGAAGCCAACATCGGCAATGTCATCATGCCCGCCGAGCATGCTCAGGCGCAGCTGGACTTCTTCTCCGCTCGTACCGTCGCGCTGCTCAAGGTTCCACTTGCCCTTATCGCCCCAGCGGAAACCGATGGAGCCGTTTGGCGCCAGAATCTCACCTTTCTCATCAAAGGCGACGGTTTTCCACTCCGGGTTCTTTTCCTGACCCAGCGCATCGACCAGATCGGAGGCGCGCAGCATACGCCCTGCGGCATAATAGCCATCACGCTCTTCCAGCATCACCAGCATCGGCATATCGGTGTAGCGACGAACGTAATCGGTAAAGTACTGGCTGGGGTTGTCGAGATGGAATTCGCGCAGCATTACGTGACCCATCGCCATCGCCATCGCCGCGTCGGTGCCCTGCTTCGGCGCCAGCCACAGGTCGCACAGCTTGGCGATTTCGGCATAGTCCGGGGTAATTGCCACGGTTTTGGTCCCCTTGTACCGAACTTCAGTAAAGAAGTGCGCGTCCGGGGTACGGGTTTGCGGAACGTTGGAGCCCCACGCCAGGATATAGCTTGAGTTGTACCAGTCGGCAGATTCCGGTACGTCAGTCTGCTCGCCCCAGGTCTGCGGTGAGGCTGGCGGCAGGTCGCAGTACCAGTCGTAGAAGCTCAGGCAGGTACCGCCGATAAGCGACAGATAACGCGCGCCGGAAGCGTAGGAAACCATCGACATCGCCGGGATTGGCGAGAAACCAGCGACACGGTCCGGACCATAGGTTTTGACGGTATACACGTTAGAAGCGGCGATCAGCTCATTCACTTCCTGCCAGGAAGAGCGGACAAAACCACCGCGACCGCGGGCCTGTTTGAAGCTTTTCGCTTTGTCGGCGTCTTCAATAATGGAGGCCCAGGCATTAACGGGATCGCTGTGCTGCGCTTTCGCTTCACGCCACATTTTCATCAGGCGTTTGCGCATCAGCGGGTATTTCAAGCGGTTGGCGCTGTAGAGATACCAGGAGTAGCTGGCGCCGCGCGGGCAGCCGCGAGGTTCATGGTTCGGCATATCCGGGCGGGTACGCGGATAATCGGTCTGCTGCATTTCCCAGGTGACCAGGCCATTTTTAACGAAGATTTTCCAGCTGCAGGAACCGGTGCAGTTGACACCGTGGGTGGAGCGAACGACTTTGTCGTGCTGCCAGCGCTGGCGGTATCCATCCTCCCAGTCCCGGTTGGTTTCTAAAAGCTGGCCGTGCCCATCGGCAAAGGTTTCGCCCTTCTGTTTGAAGTAGCGAAACCGGTCCAGGAATTTACTCATCGGGTTTCTCCTGTATGGAGCCTGTGGCTCTCTGATAAATCGACATTGCTGGATTTAAAGCGAAAGTAACGTTCTGAAAGATGAGGGGAATTGATGGCGATCAATACGGACTTTGTTAATAAATCAGGCCAAAATCGAAAATACCACCAAAGTATTATCAATTTATATTTTCTATCTTATTGATATAACGTGATTTATTTGATGATTTGGTAAAAGATGGCGTTTGTTAACATCTGCACTGGTATTAAGGGGTAGATCCCTGTCAGACCAGTTTCGCGCGGGCTACATGGCGGCGGTAAAACACCGTGTTATATAGTATGTTGTAACTATGTTCAGGATAAAAAAATGGCGCGATCGCTCGCGCCATGATAATCAAAAAGTGACTACTTATTTTTTTGTTTTACGTCCATAAACCACCCAGGTGATAAACACGCAGGCGATATAGAACACGAGGAATACCTTCATTGCGCCTGCCGGAGAACCGGTCAGATTCAGTGAGATACCAAATGCTTTTGGGATAAAGAACCCGCCAATGGCGCCAATAGCGGAGATAAAGCCCAGCGCCGCTGCCGTGTCGGTTGCCGCTTCACGCATCGCGCGCTCTTCGCTGCCGCCCTGCGCTTTCACGCGATCCATCGTCAGCTTACGGAAAATCAACGAGATCATCTGGAACGTCGAGGCGCTACCCAAACCGGCTGTCAGGAACAGCACCATAAACACGCCGAAGAACGCCGTAAAGTTACCGCCGACGCCGCCTGACGGCAGGGTCAGGAACAGGAGCGCGCAGAACACGGCCATCACCACAAAGTTCACCAACGTTACACGAGTTCCGCCGAGACGGTCGGAGATGGCGCCGCCCATGGAGCGCGCCAGCGCGCCGATAAACGGTCCAAAGAAGGCATAATGCAGGATTTGTACGTCCGGGAACTGGGTTTTCGACAGCATCGCAAAACCCGCGGAGAAACCGATGAACGATCCGAAGGTCGCCAGGTACAGCACCGCCATGATCCACAGATGTCCACGCTTAAGCACCGGCAACTGTTCGCGAAGCGAAGCTTTCGACGTTGACAGATCGTTCATGCCAAACCAGGCGGCAAGCGTGAAGACGACCAGGAACGGCACCCAAATCCAGGCCGCGTTCTCAAGAAACAGCATAGAGCCGTCCGGCTGTTCTACGCCGGTCCCGCCGAAGATGGCAAAGATGGACATCGAAATGGCCAGCGGTGCCACCAGCTGCATCACGCTCACGCCCATGTTGCCCAACCCGCCATTGATACCCAGCGCGCCACCCTGCTTCTGTTTCGGGAAGAAGAAGCTGATGTTCGCCATGCTGGAAGCGAAGTTCGCCCCGGCGAAACCGCACAGCAGAGCGATAATGATAAAGGTGCTAAACGGTGTAGAGGTGTCCTGCACCGCAAAACCCAACCAGACGCAAGGGATAATCATGATCCCGGTGCTGAAGGCCGTCCAGCGACGTCCGCCGAAGACCGGCACCATAAAGGAGTACGGTACGCGCAGCAGCGCCCCGGATACAGAAGGTAATGCGGTCAGCATAAACAGCTGATCGGTCGTAAAGTGAAAACCCACTTTATTGAGGTTCACCGCCACGGCGCTGAACAGCATCCATACGCAGAAAGCCAGCAACAAGCAAGGAACGGAGATCCACAAATTTCGGCTGGCAATGTGGTGGCCCTGCTGCTGCCAGAACGCCGGGTCCTCCGGGCGCCAGTCAGTGATGACGGAGCCGTTTTCCTTCTCCGGGACGGTAGATTGACTCATACAAACCTCTGATTAAAGATATCAACAGTGCCACCTTATGATTTACAGGGCGAGGTAAGTTGATATAAATCAAAGGAAAAGTGGACATTATATTGAGCAAAAAAAACGCATCACTCTTAGGGAGTAGCTTTTTTTGCTGAAAAAAATGTGGTTTATCACGCGGCTGTTGCGCTTGTTACTCCCCCTTCCCCTTTTTTTAATCACACCGTCAATTAAGGGGTAATCCTTTATAGGTATGGGTATACTCCAGGTGATGCCGGAAAATAGCACCACTGCCGGATTGCATCCCAGGTCAGGAGCCATGCTGTCGATGTTTAAACGCTTTTTTACCCCGCTGACGCTGGTCAATCAACTGGCGCTTATTGTTCTGCTGTCCACTGCGATCGGTGTGACGGGTATGGCTATTTCTGCCCGTCTGGCGAACGGCATTCAGGGAAGCGCTCACGCGATTAACAAAGCGGGCTCGCTGCGTATGCAAAGCTACCGCTTGCTCGCCGCGGTCCCCTTGCACGCGCAGGATCAAAAGCTGCTCGATGAAATGAATGCCACCGTACTGAGCACCGAGCTACAAAATGCCGCCCGCCGCGACGGTCAGGTACAGCAGCTTAACGCCCTGCAAAAATACTGGCAATCCGAGCTCTCCCCCAACATGCAGCGGGCGCAAAGCCAGTCCGCCGTGGCCGATGAGGTCGCTGGTTTCGTCAACCGAATCGATCAGTTGGTTACCGCCTTTGACCACACGACGGAAGAGCGCATTGAGCACGTCGTCTGGGTGCACCGCCTGATGGCGTTCTTTATGGTGTTGCTGCTGGTATTTACCATCGTCTGGTTACGCGCTCGCCTGCTGCACCCCTGGCGTCAGTTGCTGCACATGGCCCGCGCCGTCAGCCATCGTGATTTTAGCCAGCGCGCCCATATCAGCGGGCGCAACGAGATGGCGATGCTCGGCACAGCGCTGAACAATATGTCCGATGAGCTGGCGGAAAGTTATGCCGTGCTTGAGCGCCGGGTTCAGGAGAAAACCGCCAATCTGGAGCAAAAAAACGAAATCCTCGCCTTTCTGTGGCAGGCAAACCGCCGTCTGCACTCGCAAATTCCGCTGTGCGAGCGCATCTCGCCGGTACTGAATGGCCTGCAGGGGCTGACGCTGCTGCGCGATATTGAGGTGCGGGTCTACGACATTGAGGATGAGGAAAACCACCAGGAGTTCAGCTGTCACTCGGAAATCAACTGTGACGATAAAGGCTGTTTCCTCTGCCCGCGCAATCTGCCGCCGCTGCCGGGAACCGGCTCCACGCTGAAATGGCGCCTCACCGACGCCCATAACCAGTACGGCATTCTGCTGGCAACCCTGCCTGAAGGCCGACATCTCAGCCATGACCAACAGCAACTGGTGGATACTCTGGTCGAACAGCTTACCGCCACGCTTGCGCTCGATCGCCATCAGGAACGACAGCAGCAGCTGATCGTCATGGAAGAGCGCGCAACCATCGCCCGCGAGCTTCACGACTCTATCGCCCAGTCGCTCTCCTGCATGAAAATGCAGGTCAGCTGTCTGCAGATGCAGGGAGAAAGCCTGCCGGAGGAGAGCCGCAAGCTGCTCGGCCAGATTCGTAACGAACTGAACACCTCCTGGGCCCAGTTGCGCGAACTGTTGACCACGTTCCGCCTGCAGCTCACCGAGCCCGGCCTGCGCCCGGCGCTGGAGGCCAGTTGCCGCGAATACAGCAACCATTTCGGCTTCCCGGTACAGCTGGATTACCAGCTACCGCCGCGTTTTGTTCCTTCTCATCAGGCCATTCATATACTCCAGATAGCCCGTGAAGCGCTCAGCAACGCCTTAAAACATGCAAACGCCAGCCAGGTGACGGTGAGCGTGATTCAGCACGACAAGCAGGTGCGCCTTATCGTGGCCGATAATGGCCGCGGCGTACCCGATCAGGCTGAACGCCGCAATCACTATGGTTTAATTATTATGCGGGATCGCGCGCAGAGCCTGCGCGGCGATTGTCAGGTACGCAGACGCGACAGCGGCGGCACCGAGGTTGTCGTGTCATTTATTCCTGAAAAACCGCTTTCTCAACCACAAGGAGATACCCATGAGTACTCAGGAACGGGCAACCATCCTGTTAATTGACGATCATCCCATGCTGCGTACCGGCGTGAAACAGCTCATCAGCATGGCTCCTGATATTCAGGTGGTGGGCGAAGCCAGCAACGGCGAACAAGGTATTGAGATGGCCGAAGCACTGGATCCAGACCTGATCCTGCTCGATCTCAATATGCCCGGCATGAACGGTCTTGAAACCCTGGATAAACTGCGCGAGAAAACCCTTTCAGGCCGGGTGGTCGTCTTCAGCGTCTCCAACCACGAAGAGGATGTCGTGACCGCCCTCAAGCGCGGCGCCGACGGCTATCTGTTAAAAGATATGGAGCCGGAAGAACTGCTCAAAGCGCTGCAGCAGGCCGCTGCGGGCGAAATGGTGCTCAGTGAAGCATTAACGCCGGTTCTGGCCGCCAGCCTGCGCGCCAACCGCGCGACCTCTGACCGTGACATTAACCAGCTGACGCCGCGCGAGCGCGATATTCTTAAGCTGATTGCGCAGGGACTGCCGAACAAGATGATCGCCCGGCGTCTCGATATCACCGAAAGCACCGTTAAGGTTCACGTAAAGCATATGCTGAAAAAAATGAAGCTGAAATCCCGCGTGGAAGCGGCGGTATGGGTTCATCAGGAGCGTATTTTTTAAGGCGTAAATGCCCCGTCCGAGGTTGTCGCCGAAGAGTAAACAGGAGAAGGGATATTCGGCTAAAGTTAAAGCATCTTTTCCGGAGATACGTTATGCACCTTTCCTGTCGTGTTTCGCTCTGTAGCGTGCTGCTGGTATGTACTGCATCTGCGATTGCTGATGACCTGCTGTTTATTCTGCAATCCCCGGCGTTCGCCGATAACGCCCTGTTGGAGCGTAAATTTGCAGGCAACAACCCCAATAACTCCAACTGCACCGGGCAGAACAACTCTCCGCCGCTGGTATGGAGCAATGCGCCAGCCCCCACGCAAAGCCTGGCGCTGGTTGTCCACGACCCTGAGGGCAATAAGGGACTCGGCGTCACCCACCTGGTCGCGTATAACATCCCGCCGTCCACAACCGGTTTCGCCCTGAACGCACTGCGCGACGGCAAAGGGTTTACCGGTGGAAAGAACACCCCCGGTACCGCCAGCTGGTACGGCCCCTGCCCGCCGCCCGGTTCCGGCGCGCATCACTACACCTTCACCCTGATAGCGACCGACCTGCCCCCAACGCTCCCGACCGGGTTAACCCGCGAGGCGCTGTTTGACAAACTCCAGGGCCACCAGCTTGCCGCCGCCGGGCTTATCGGGCGCTTCGGACAATAGGTCATATCCATTGGAACATCAGGGATAACGCGGTAGCATCGGTATCCCGACTTTCCAAAGGAGTTTTCATGCAACGTATCGTTATTATCGCCAACGGCGCGGCCTATGGCAGCGAATCTTTATTCAACAGTCTGCGTCTGGCCATCGCGCTGCGCGAGCAGCAGGAGCTGGATTTGAAGCTCTTTTTAATGTCTGATGCCGTCACCGCCGGGCTGCGGGGGCAAAAACCGGCCGAAGGCTACAATATCCAGCAGATGCTTGAGATCCTGACCGCGCAGAATGTGCCGGTAAAGCTTTGTAAAACCTGCGCCGATGGCCGGGGGATTTCATCGCTGCCGCGGGTTGATGGGGTCGAAATTGGCACGCTCGTCGAACTGGCGCAGTGGACGCTGGCGGCCGATAAGGTATTAACCTTTTAATGAAGAATGCGTCCCGCCACAGTTTTTCTAATGGACGCGGTTTCATTTATCAAGTTTACCTGCGGTGTTGCCGATATGCCTGCAAACAACACAGCAGGTAACTATTATGTTTCGTTCCATTCGTACGCGCATTATTGCGGCGACCGCGGGCTGCCTGGCCGTCGCGCTACTCCTCAACACCGTTATTAACTACCAGGTTACCCGTCAGGATACCCTCCAGGGCCAGCGTGAAACGCTCATCAGTACCCGGGCGAGCCACAGCACGGCCATCGCCGACTGGGTTAACAGCAAAATGATCATGATCGCCTCGCTCCGCAGCGTAGCGCTCAGCGATGACCCCGTCCCGCAGTTCGCCCTGATAGCCAAAGCTGGCGGTTTCAGCAACGTTTATGTCGGTTATGCCAGCAAAACGGCAAAATTCTCCGACTCGGCAGGCATTCCCGCAGACTATGACCCCACGATTCGTCCATGGTATCAGCAGGTCGTACATGATGATGCGCCAGTGGTTACCGCGCCGTATATCGATGCTGGTTCCGGGAAACTGGTGGTGACCTTCGCCGTGCCGGTCAAAGAAAACGGCGCGTTAAAAGCGGTTATCGCCGGGGATGTCACCCTGGACAGCGTGGTCGCGAACGTCCGCGAGATCCACCCGACACCAAACAGCAGCGGTCTGCTGCTGAACAGCGACGGCAGTATTATTGCGGCAAACGATCCGGCGTTGACGCTGAAACCCTTTGGCGATGCGCTGTCAGGGGTTGATTTCAACGCGCTGGCGAAAGGCGAGAGCCAAACAGGGAAACTGAGCGGCGTCGACAAAATTCTCTCCGCGACACCGGTCAAAGGCACCCACTGGCTATTAGTTGTCGCACTCGACAACGCTGACGCGACAGCCGGAATGAATACGCTACTCAAAGCCTCCGCCCTGTGCTTTATCGTGCTGGTTCTGCTTGGCGGTATCCTCGTTCATCTGCTGGTCGCCGCTATGCTGAAACGCCTGATCACGATTCGTAACGCGATGCTGGCAATCGGCAACGGGACGAACGATCTGTCGCAGCGTCTGCCGGAAACCGGCCAGGATGAGGTGGCGCAGATAGCGCAGGCCTTCAACCTGTTCAGCGACAAGCTGGCGAAGGTCATGCTGCAACTGCGCGACGCCACCACCTCGGTACAAACCGCAGCGCAGGAAATTGCCGCGGGCAACCGCGACCTCTCTACCCGCACGGAGCAAGCGGCCTCAAGCCTGAGAGAAACCGCCAGCGCCGTTGAGCAGATTACCGCTTCGGTCGCCCAGTCGACGGAGTCCGCCACCGCCGCCAGCGCTCAGGCGGATAAAGCGACGCAGATGGCCTCCCGCGGGGGCAACGTCGTCACCAGCGCTATTGACACCATGCAGACCATTGAGGCCGCCTCCGCGAAGATTGGCGATATTATCAGCGTCATTGATGGTATCGCCTTCCAGACCAACATCCTGGCGCTCAACGCCTCCGTGGAAGCGGCCCGCGCTGGCGAGCAGGGTCGCGGTTTTGCCGTCGTGGCGGGCGAAGTGCGCAACCTCGCCAGCCGCAGCGCGCAGGCGGCGAAAGAGATCAAAACGCTTATCGACTCGACGACGCAAAGCGTAGCGACCGGTTCACGCTATGTTCGCCTGGCGGGGGAAAGCATGCAGGAGATTGTCGCCAGCATCGACAGCGTCTCTGGCATCATGCGGGAAATCAGCATCGCCAGCAGCGAACAAATGTTGGGGATTCAGGAGATTAACCATGCGGTGATTCATCTTGACCGGATGGTACAGCAGAACGCCGAGCTGGTGGTTGAATCCGCCGCCGCCGCGGGCGCGTTGCAGAGCCAGGCGGGCGACCTTGCTACTACAGCGGGCCATTTCCGCATTTAATTTCAGCCGGGCGTCGGAGCGAACCATAATCTGCGCGCCCGCTGAATGGTTTCAGGAATAATGTCATTTTTGTTGAATTGGAACAGCATTTTTTGATCAAAATCATCATCGTCAGCCTCCCTCTTTGGTGTTATGCCATGAGTGAAATGTGAACAACATCACACACTGGCGCTCTCTGACAGGGTGGGCGTTTTCTCTTTGCAATGGGGTTGAAAATGGCGATGGTAAAAGCAAGTCTGAAATTATTTGGTGGGGATACAGTCGTTGTGCGCTGTTCTGAACAGTGCCACATTCATTTGATGAGCGCGAAAAAGCGCCTGAGCGACGCGCAAAGCGACATTCTGAGCGTACAAAATCGTGAAAGCGCCTACCTGACCGTGCCCTATAGCGGTACCTGGAACGTGCTTATTGACAGCCACAGCCAGTCGCTTGAGCACTCCATCAGCTACGTTCCCGCCTGAATACGACAATACCCGGCACGCACCGGGTATTGTCACTTCTGCGAAAACCGCTGTCGTTAGCAGGCCAGCCCCGGCAGGCCTGCGCCGCCGAGCAGATTGCGCACCTTATTGACCAGCTCGTTCAGACAGTCGTCCTGCATTCCAAGCTTCACCAGTTCCTGCTCCAGCGAGAACAGATACTGCGCGTTAGTCCCCAGCGGCCCGCTGGCGGCGGCGATCAGCGGCGCAATCACCTGCACGCTGGTATCCGACTCATACAGCGGATGACGAGGGTCCATAATAAACACCAGCGCGTTCACCGTCCGACCATCATCAAGCGCAAGTTTGCACCAGGTGGGCAAATAGCAGCCGGTGATCATTTCGCGCTTCCAGAGCAGCGTCAGCTCCTCCTCCAGCGCGCAATCACGCAGGCGATACGCGACGCCTGTGGTGCGTCCGCCCTCTTTGAGTGCAAGCATGCGTCCTGGCTGACAGGCGCTACCTCGCCCTGCCGTCAGACGCAAACAGAATGCGCGATGCCAGCCGACGAGCGTACCGGTGCTGGATTCACTGTAATCCAGCGCCGGGTTCCACATCAGGGAACCGTAACCAAATATCCATACCGGGCCATCATCCGGACGGCAGGACAGCGTGGCGGCAAGGGATGCGGCACGTTGTTCCGGCGACCAGAGTAGCGATTCCTCGATTGCACCGAAGGCTGTTTTACAATCCGCCTTCAGCAAGAAATCACGCGTTAACACGTTAAAAACCTCCACCACTGCGAGCTTCCCGGCGGGATAGACTTCCTTCTGATTTGCTGAAATATTATCCAGTCAACTCTGACAATATGCAATTATCAGACCGCTTGCAAGGCAACAGATGTTCAATAAAAACCCGGATTCCCGTCAAAGCAACGGTGCGCCCGCGCGTGCTTGCAATACATTAAGGATAATATGGAAATACAATCCCCTGTATCATAAACAGAAATTAAACAAAACCGAGCATTAACCTGGTTAGAGACCTGTTTTTATAACTAGCGGTAAATTTCGGTAAAAATTTACTGTCGCTTCATCTGCTTCTGGTATTTTACTGACCTTAATTACCTATAATTAGAACACCTGCATTAATGGAGATGGTTCATGACGCATGCACAAGAGGCGGTTAAAACCCGCCACAAGGAGACATCGCTTATTTTCCCGGTGCTGGCGCTGGCAGTGCTTTTCTTCTGGGGGAGCAATCAGTCACTGCCGGTGGTTATCGGAATTAATATTCTGGCGTTGGTGGGGATTTTATCCAGCGCATTCAGCGTGGTCCGACACGCCGATGTGCTGGCGCACCGTTTGGGAGAGCCCTACGGCTCGCTTATCTTAAGCCTTTCCGTCGTTATTCTCGAAGTCAGTTTGATTTCCGCATTAATGGCCACCGGTGATGCTGCGCCGACACTTATGCGCGATACCCTGTACTCGATAATAATGATCGTCACCGGCGGTCTGGTTGGTTTTTCATTACTGCTGGGCGGGCGTAAATTTGCCACCCAATATGTAAATCTGTTCGGCATTAAGCAGTATCTTATTGCCCTGTTTCCACTGGCAATTATCGTCCTTGTATTTCCGATGGCGCTGCCGGGAGCAAATTTTTCAACCGGTCAGGCGTTACTGGTGGCCCTTATTTCCGCGGCGATGTATGGCGTATTCCTGCTGATTCAGACCCGCACCCACCAGAATCTGTTTGTCTATGAGCATGAAGACGACAGCGACGACGACGATCCGCACCACGGCAAACCCTCAGCGCACAGCAGTCTGTGGCACGCCGTCTGGCTCGTCGTGCACTTGATCGCAGTGATTGCCGTCACCAAAATGAACGCCAATCCGCTCGAGGCCCTGCTCACCAGCATGAACGCGCCGGTGGCCTTTACCGGTTTTCTGGTGGCGCTACTGATCCTCTCGCCGGAAGGGCTCGGCGCGCTCAAGGCGGTGCTGAGTAATCAGGTGCAGCGCGCCATGAACCTGTTCTTCGGCTCCGTACTGGCGACGATTTCACTGACCGTGCCGGTCGTAACGCTGATTGCCTTTATGACCGGCAACGACCTGAGTTTCGCCCTTGGCGCACCAGAGATGATCGTGATGGTCGCCTCGCTGGTGCTGTGCCATATCTCGTTTTCAACCGGGCGCACCAACGTGCTAAACGGCGCGGCTCATCTGGCGCTGTTTGCCGCCTATCTGATGACGATTTTCGCCTGATGCTGCGCAGGCATTAAAAAAAACCCGCCGAAGCGCTGAGGGATCCCCATAAATCAGCGCTAATAAACCAGCACCATATTTCGGTAGGTTCTGGCGAGGTGGTTAAGAACGGTGCTCAGCACCGTTCGCCTTAATATTAGCGGGGAGTGTCGTAAGACATTCTCCGCTAACGTCAGATACGAGATTACCCGCCGTGTTTTAATGCTGTTGGCCTGATATCTCAGATGTAACCCTTTATTTTCAGCGTGATAGCCAATAAGCCACAGCACGATTGTACTCAGTGTTGCCAGCAGACTCAGGACCAGCATTCTTCCGGCTGAACGGCTGTAACTGGCACGCAGACCGAACCCGAAGCGCTCGCTTTTTTCATCTCTGAAGTTCTGCTCTATCTGCATTCTACGACTGTACAACTTCATGATTTCACGTGGTTTAAAGTCATCAGTACTGCTAAAAATAAGCCATGGGTCTTTTGCTGATGAACGCCCGTCCTTCACCTGAGATTTGCGCTTTATGCGACACCGCGAGTGTCGATGTTTCCTGCCTTTCGGCTCTTTTTTATGCAGATAAAAATGACCATCACACCGGGCATATTCTGAGCGGGCAAGTGTACCGGGCCCCAGATATTTCGGTTTGCTACTGGCCTGTAATTCCTGACGCCTGAACCAGTATTCACCTTTGCTGTTCAGTCTCATCTGGATATTGCCTCTGATACGGCCTATAAAATCCCAGCCGAGTGATTTGATATGCCGGAACCAGGCATTCTGGAAGCCTGCATCAGTGACGATGATGACCCTGGCTCCAGGATTAACAGCATCAGCAAGAGCATCCAGAAAGTCTTTCTGTATCTGCGAGTTCTGCTGTTTTTCTGACGGGACTATCCAGCTAAGTAAAGGGATTGACCGCCCGTCACACAAGAGGCTGGCGCGGAGGACGTGGTATTCCTGCGATGGATAACCACTCCAGTCAACAGCAATAACGCACAGAGTTAACCGGCTCGTCAGCATCGAGATAATTCTTCTAAAAATCAGATGGGTATCGCGGTGCAGTGACGAATTACCCAGCAGCCGATCAACGCGTTTGATTTTATTTTTGACCTGAGCCGTACCGGGTAAAAAACGTCCGATGCTGGTCAGTGTCAGTGATGCGCCATTGATAAGTGCAGTGGTGGCATCCAGCAAAGCATTTTGTCGATATTTGTGAAACGGAGCTAAGGCGTCACGGAAGAAATTCTGACATACTTGATGAGCAGGCATAGAGGTGATCTCATTGAATTGGTTGCACAAATCAGTAGATCACAAAACTCTATGCCTGTCTTTTTTTACCCACCCATTACTGGGGATTCCTCAGCGC
>NZ_JAFAGS010000102.1 GCF_019237635.1 Pluralibacter sp. | reverse complement strand
GCTTGCCCTGCAGCATAGTGCGAATCATAACTTTACCTTTACATTCCCGGTGCTTAGCCGGTGGCGCTCTGCCTGCCCGGCCTGTGTAAAACCCGGCAGGCGAGAGCGTGCCGCCGGGCGTGTTTCAGGGCAGTATTGCCCGTTTTGCCACCCCTGTCTACAGGGTCAGTTCAACCACTTTATTATCAATCAAACGCGCCTGACCCAGCCAGGCGGCCATCAGGATAACCGCACGTTTACTGGTTTCGGTGAGCTCAAGCAGCGTGTCGGCATCGCGAATCTGAATGTCATCAGCGCGCAAGCCCTTTTCATTCAGTTCCTGTTCGGCGAGGGCGACCATTTCATCAAGAGAGCGGTCGCCAGCCTGCAGTTTTTCCGCGACGGCGTTCAGCACGTTACTCAGGCCAGGGGCGATTTTGCGCTGGTCCGCAGTGAGATAGCCGTTGCGGGAGCTCAGCGCCAGCCCGTCTTTCGCGCGCAGGATGGGTACGCCGACGATGTCGATGTCATAACCCATATCGGCGACCATTTTGCGGATAAGCGCCAGTTGCTGAAAATCCTTCTCGCCAAAGCAGGCGACATCCGGCTGAACCAGGTTGAACAGCTTGCTGACGATGGTCGATACGCCGCGGAAGTGGCCCGGGCGGCTGGCGCCTTCCAGCATGGTGGAGAGCCCAGGGACGTCGACATAAGTCTGCGTTTCGGTGCCCTGCGGGTAGATATCCGCAGGCGCTGGCGCAAACACCAGGTCTACTTTGCGTTTGTTCAGCTTTTCGCAGTCTTCCTGTAGCGTGCGCGGGTAGCGCGCCAGGTCGTCGGCCCGGTCGAACTGCATCGGGTTAACGAAGATGCTTACCACCACCACGTCAGCGCGCGCTTTCGCTTCTTCAACCAGCTTCATATGACCATCATGCAGGTTGCCCATGGTGGGCACCAGCGCGATGCGTTTACCTTCCTGACGTAATCTGCGGATATGCTGGCGCAGCAGCGGCAGGGTCTCGATAATCAGCACAACTTGGCTCCTTAATGGAAACTGTGTTCTTCGCCCGGATAAACACCGGATTCAACCTCGGCAATATATTGACGCACGGCGGCGCGCATGTCGCCCGCGCCCGCCAGGAAATTTTTGGCAAATTTAGGGATATGGCCGCCGGTGATGCCGAACGCATCGTGCATCACGAGGATTTGTCCGTCGGTGACATTACCGGCGCCGATACCGATAACCGGAATCGACAGCGCGTCGGTGATACGTTTGGCGAGCTCAACCGGTACGCATTCCAGCACCAGCAGCTGCGCGCCTGCCGCTTCTAACGCCCGGGCGTCGTCAAACAGCGTCTGGGCGGCGTCGCCGCGCCCCTGCACCTTATAGCCGCCGAAGATATTGACCGACTGCGGGGTCAGCCCCAGGTGGCCGCAGACCGGCACCGCGCGCTCGGTCAGCATTTTGACGGTCTCAACCAGCCAGGCGCCGCCTTCGATTTTAATCATGTTCGCGCCCGCTCGCATGACGGCGGCGGCATTCTCAAACGCCTGCTCTGGCGTGGCGTAGGTCATAAACGGCAGGTCGGAAAGCAGCAGACAGTTCGGCGCGCCGCGACGAACGGCTCGGGTGTGGTAAGCGATATCTTCAGTTGTCACGGGGAGCGTGGAATCATGTCCCTGGACCGTCATCCCTAACGAATCGCCCACCAGCATGACGTTAATGCCTTCTTCGGCAAACAGCTTTGCGAAGCTGTAGTCATAGGCGGTGATGGTGGCGAAGCGTTTCTTGTCCTGTTTGCATTTCTGCAATAAGGCGATGGTGGTTGGTTTCATAACGTTTCCTGATAACGAAAGCCGATTCTTGCGGCATTGTAACAGGTCAAAAGAACAATGACTTTAGCCTTTACCAGTACGCAGGTTGTGCGCATTCCAGTAGTTTAAGAATAGCATCGAGGGGCGTTCCGTCAGGGAAGCGTAACTCCGGGGCGATTTCGTAGAGCGGCCACAGCATAAAACCGCGGTTTTTCATGTCGTAATGCGGTACGGTCAGGCGTTCGGTGTTGATGACCTCGTCGCCAAACAGCATGATGTCGAGATCGAGGGTGCGCGGCCCCCAGCGTTCGGCTTTGCGAACGCGGCCCTGCTGCAGCTCAATGCGCTGGGTGTAGTCGAGCAGGGCGTGTGCGTCGAGGGCGGTATCAAGCGCCAGCGCGGCGTTGAGGTAATCAGGCTGGTCCTGCGGCCCCAGCGGCGGCGTACGGTAAAAGGCGGATACCGCCGCGACATGGCTTTGCGGGATCTCGCCCAGCGCGCGAATGGCAGCATTGACCTGCTCAAGCGGTGAGGCGAGATTGCTGCCGATGGCGATGTAGACGCGGGTCATGCGCTGCCTTCACGACGCGGCGCGCGTTTGCGCGGGCGGCGGTGGCGGCGACGGGCGGCGGCGGGCTCATCACCGAGATCGTCCAGCATATCTTTCTGCGCTGGCGGCGCAGCGACCTGGAATTCTCCCCACCATTGCACCAGACGCTGTAGCTCGGCATTGCTCTCAGACTCCGCGCGCAGCGCCAGCAGATCGTAGGAGGCGCGGAACTTCGGATGCTCCATCAGCTTCCAGGCGCGTTTGCCCTGGCGGCGGGACATGCGCAACTGCAGCTGCCAGATATCGCGCACCAGCGTCGTGATGCGTTTCGGGATGGCCAGCGTACGGCAGGCTTCGTCCAGCACATCGTTCATCGCCAGCGCGAAGGCGTCATAGTAGGCAAGACCGCTTTCCTGGGCGATTTTCTGCGCCATTTCCAGCAGTGGATACCAGAACATCGCGGCAAACAGGAACGCCGGATTAACGCGCATATCGTTGTGAATGCGGTTATCGGTATTCTTCAGCACCTGGCTGATGATGCGCTCCATCGGGCTATCGCCGTTTTCGGTGAAGTAGCGGGTGATGGTCGGGAACAGCGGCTGGAACAGACTGTACTCACGCAGCAGTTGGTAGGTGTCATACCCGTAACCTGCTTGCAGCAGCTTCAGGGATTCTTCAAACAGACGGGCTGGCGGTACGTCATTGATGAGCGTCGCCAGGCGCGGAATCGGCTCGGCGGTTTCCGTGCTGATGCGCATCCCAAGCTTCGCGGCAAAACGTACGGCGCGCAGCATGCGCACCGGATCTTCACGGTAGCGGGTTTCCGGGTTGCCAATCAGGCGAATCACGCCTTCTTGTAGGTCACGCATGCCGCCGACGTAATCGCGAACGGTGAAATCCGCCACGCTGTAGTAGAGGCTGTTGATCGTGAAATCACGGCGCTGGGCATCTTCTTCAATCGAACCGAAGATGTTATCGCGCAGCAACATACCGTTCTGACCGCGCTGTGAGGTGACGCGATCGCTGGTGGAACCTTCGTGGTGGCCGCGGAAGGTCGCCACTTCGATGATTTCCGGGCCGAACATCACGTGCGCCAGGCGGAAACGGCGGCCGACCAGGCGGCAGTTGCGGAACAGTTTGCGTACCTGCTCCGGCGTGGCGCTGGTGGTCACGTCGAAATCTTTTGGTTTTTTGCCAAGCAGCAGGTCGCGGACGCCGCCGCCCACGAGATAAGCCTCGTAACCGGCTTTATTCAGACGGTAGAGCACCTTGAGGGCATTTTCACTGATATCTTTGCGGGAAATAGCGTGCTGCTCACGCGGGATGACCGTCATTTCTGGTTTTGCGTCGACGGTTTCAGCCCCATTTTCTTCACGGCTTAGCACCTTGCGGCAAAAATTAGCGACTCGGGTAAAAATGTTGCACCTCGAATATATCGTCAGTCGTCAGGACAAAAAAATAGCGGCTAATCATAGCTCAGCAAGAGGCGTTTGAGAATGCTGGATTTCCGGTACCCGGGAAAGTGTCCAGTTAGCCACCGCATTTTTTAGCAGGTTCTCGAGACTCAAATCCTGCCATCCCTTAACGATATCCTGATTAAGAAACTGTAAAGCACGGATAATTTCCGGCCGTGGGTCGCCAGGCGATAGCGCTGGCGCGTGATTCTGTTTAGACAGCTTATTGCCGTCGCGATTTAACGCCAGCGGCAGGTGAATATAATCCGGCGCCTGCCAGCCGAAATGCTGATAAAGCGAAATTTGCCTGACCGTCGGCTCTATCAAATCGGCGCCGCGGACAATTTCATTGACGCCCTGAAAATGGTCGTCCACGACCACCGCCAGATTATAGGCAAACAGCCCATCGCGGCGGTGAATAATAAAATCTTCCCGCGCCAGCTTTTCATCCGTCACGATGGCGCCGCGCAGCTTATCGTGAAAGCGTAGCACCGGCCGGGTCTGGCGCAGGCGTAACGCCGCATTCTTCGCCTCAAGATGCAAATCCCGGCAGTGGCTGTCGTAGAGGCCGCCGACGCTCTGGATCCGCGCCCGGGTACAGGTGCAGTAGTAGCAAAGCCCTTGCTCATAAAGCCAGGCCAGGCGTTCGCGGTAGGCATCGTGGCGCCGCGACTGCCAGACGACTTCGCCGTCCCAGTGCAGCCCGTAATGTTCCAGCTGGCGCAAAATAGCCACTGCGGCACCGGGAACTTCACGAGGAGGGTCGATATCTTCGATGCGTACGAGCCAGGTGCCTTGTTGAGCGCGGGCTTGCAAATAGCTGCCAAGAGCGGCGATTAAGGAACCGAAGTGTAATTCACCGGAGGGAGACGGCGCGAAGCGCCCAATATAGTGAGATTCAGACATATCTATGATAACAAGGCGGGAGTGACTCCCGCCTTTGTGAGCGTCATGACGGCGCGGGGGTTAACCGGCCATCTGTTTTTCGCGAATTTCCGCCAGAGTTTTGCAGTCGATGCAAAGATCGGCAGTCGGACGTGCTTCCAGACGACGAATACCGATTTCCACGCCGCAAGATTCGCAGTAGCCGAAATCTTCGTCCTCGACCTTTTTCAGCGTTTTCTCGATTTTCTTGATGAGCTTACGCTCACGGTCACGGTTACGCAGTTCGAGGCTGAACTCTTCTTCCTGTGCGGCGCGATCCACCGGATCGGGGAAGTTAGCAGCTTCATCCTGCATATGGGTAACGGTACGATCCACTTCATCCCTGAGTTGGTTACGCCATGCTTCAAGAATACGCCTGAAGTGCGCTAGCTGGGCCTCGTTCATATACTCTTCGCCCGGTTTCTCTTGGTATGGCTCCACCCCAGCGATGGCGAGAATACTCAGGGACGATGTTTTACGGTTTTGCCCTTCTTGCATGTTGCTTCTCCTTAACACGCACTATCGATCCCCATGTTGGGGGAAAATCAGGTCGCTATAAATAGCAGAAGCTTTTCCGGATAGCAATTATCTAAACGTTACACTTGACAACCCTGTGAGGAAAAGCGTATTTGCGCACGCGACCTGCACAGCGATTATCCACCTGTTCACCTCGTCATAATCATAACACAACGGGTACTGGCTCATTCAGAGTCATTATTTCTGCCGAAAGTTCCGCTTTATAAGCCAGAATTTCGACCCCCTTGCCGTGTGCCTCGCTCAATAGCTGCGCGTATTTCGCATCAATATGGCGCGCGGGGGAAAAACGGGTAATGGCTGAGTGAAGAATCGCAAAAAAGACGACGGCACGATCGCCTGATGCTGCCACACTCATTAATTCCCGCAGATGCTTTTGACCTCGTTCTGTCACGGCATCGGGGAAATAGCCATACGCGTTCTCCGCCAACGTAACCGATTTCACTTCAATATAGCAGTTACGGCGATCTTCTGCCTGTAACAAGAAATCAATACGACTTCGCTCCTCGCCGTATTTCACTTCACTTTTCAAGGTGCTATATCCGCAGAGCGGAGGGATGGCATCGGCGGTGATTGCCTCTTTCGTTAAGGCATTGGCGCGTAACGTATTGACACAAATAAATGCGCCTTCCTGCGTTTGCGTCATTTCCCAGGTGTTCGGGTATTTTCGCTTCACATTGTCAGACGTTGAGTACCAGACGGTATCTCCTGGCGTTGCGCACCCGGTCATCGCGCCGGTATTCGGGCAGTGCAGCGTCAGCGTCTCCCCTTCGGGCGTGATGACATCGGCAAGAAAACGCTTATAGCGTTTAATCAGCGTAGCGGATTGCAGCGGGGGCTGAAACTTCATCCTTGTTCCTTGTCGTCGGTTAATGTCCAGCGCGACAGCGCCGTGTAACGGGTGCGCCCGCGAATAAACCGCGATTCATACAACGCGAAGGTCTCTACGGGTATCGTCCAGCGAAAGCCAGGCGCCGGAATAGGGACCGCGTGGCGGGTATCGCGCAGCAGCGTGATGTGCGGATGAAACGGCTGCGGGCTCTGGTAGCAGCCGCTGCGTGCCGCCTGGGCGCGCAGCTTATTCGCCAACTGCAACAGGCCGCGCGGCGTTTGCCGACTGCCGAGCCACACCACCCGCGAGCGCAACCACTGGCCTGCGTCATCCAGTTGCAGGGTAAAGCCCGGCTGGCGGATGCGTCCGGCCATCGCGGCAAGCGCGCGCTGTTTTTCAGCGCTGATATCACCCAGAAACGCCAGCGTCAGATGCAGATTGGCCGCCGCGACCGGTCGCCCGGCGTCGTCGGGAAAGTGGGCGGCACGCCAGTGGACTATCTGCTGCTGTACATCGCCCGGTAACTCGAGGGCGAAAAACAGCCTTTTTGACTCAGACATAATGGAAACTCGGTAATGATCTATCGCGATGCTACAATGTCAGCCTTTCGATGTTAACCCTTTTGTCCCGGAGCGTGTTGTGTCGTCATTGCCGGTTGCCGCTGTGCTGCCCCTTCTTCTTCAGGCGTTACGTGATGCGCCGCAGGTTCTGCTGACTGCGCCGACGGGGGCAGGGAAATCGACCTGGCTGCCGTTAAAAATTCTCGAACAGGGCGGTATCGACGGCAAAATCATCCTGCTGGAGCCGCGCCGTCTGGCGGCGCGCAACGTGGCGCAGCGCCTGGCGGAACTGCTGGGCGAGAAGCCCGGCGAAACGGTCGGCTACCGGATGCGCGCGGAAACCTGTGTTGGCAGAAACACCCGTCTTGAAGTGGTGACGGAAGGGATCCTTACCCGCATGATCCAGCGCGATCCCGAACTGGCGGATGTTGGGCTGGTGATCCTCGATGAGTTTCATGAGCGTAGCCTGCAGGCGGACCTGGCGCTGGCGCTGCTGCTGGACGTGCAGCAGGGGCTTCGCGACGACCTCCGGCTGCTTATCATGTCGGCGACGCTGGATAACGAACGGTTGCAGGCGTTGCTGCCGGATGCGCCTGTCGTGGTGTCTGAAGGGCGGGCGTTTCCGGTGGAGCGCCGCTATCAGGCGCTGGCGGCCCATCAGCGCTTTGATGAGGCCGTCGCTATCGCCACCGCGGAGCTGCTGCGCAGCGAACCGGGATCGCTGCTGCTGTTTTTACCCGGCGTCGGGGAAATTCAGCGGGTGCAGGAACAGCTGGCGACCCGCGTGGCGTCCGATGTGCTGCTGTGCCCGCTGTACGGCGCGCTGCCGCTGACCGAACAGCGTAAAGCGATTTTGCCCGCCCCGGCGGGGATGCGTAAAGTGGTGCTGGCGACCAATATCGCCGAAACCAGTCTGACCATTGAAGGGATCCGCCTGGTGGTGGATTGCGCCCAGGAGCGCGTCGCCCGTTTTGATGCGCGCACCGGACTGACGCGTCTGGTGACCCAGCGCGTCAGCCAGGCCTCAATGACCCAGCGCGCCGGACGCGCCGGGCGTCTTGAGCCGGGCCTTTGCCTGCACCTGCTGGGTAAAGAGCAGGCAGAGCGCGCCGCGGCGCAGGGCGAGCCGGAGATCCTGCAAAGCGATCTCAGCGCCCTGCAGCTCGATCTGTTGCAGTGGGGATGCTATGACCCAACGTCGCTCAGTTGGCTGGATAATCCGCCTGCGGGCAACCTGGCGGCGGCGCGCGCGCTTTTGCAACAGCTGGGGGCGCTTGAGGGAGAGCGGCTCACCGCGCGCGGGCAAAAAATGGCGTCAGTGGGCAACGATCCGCGACTGGCGGCGATGCTGATTGCCGCCAACGGGGCGGATGGCGTCGCGACGGCGGCAAAGCTGGCCGCCATTCTCGAGGAGCCGCCGCGCGGCGGCAATGCCGATCTCAGCGTAGCTTTTTCCCGCCAGGTGCCGAACTGGCAGCAGCGGGCGAAGGCGCTCAGCCAGCGTCTGGCGACGTCGTCGGGCTCCCCTGACGCCGACCGCATGGCGCCGCTGCTGGCGCAGGCGTTTGCCGACCGCATCGCCCGGCGTCGCGGACAGGAGGGGCGTTATCAACTGGCGAACGGGATGGGCGCGATGCTGGACGCCGACGATGCGCTGGGCCGTCATGAGTGGCTGATTGCGCCGCTGCTGCTGCAGGGCAGTCAGTCCCCTGACGCCCGCATCCTGCAGGCGCTGGCGGTCGATATTGACGCGCTGATCGCCCAGTGCCCGCAGTTGCTGAGTCAGTCCGACACCGTTGAGTGGGATGACGCTCAGGGGACGCTGAAAGCCTGGCGGCGCAGCCGCATCGGACAACTGACGGTCAAAGTACAGCCGCTGTCAAAACCCTCAGAGGAGGAGCTGCACCAGGCGATGCTGAACGGGATCCGCGATAAGGGCCTGTCGGTGCTGAACTGGACCCCTGACGCGGAGCAATTGCGGCTACGCTTACAGTGCGCCGCGCAATGGCTACCGGAAGAAAACTGGCCTGCGGTGGATGACGCGTCCCTGCTGGCGTCGCTGGAGAGCTGGCTGCTGCCGCATATGTCCGGCGTCCATTCGCTGCGGGCGTTGAAAGCGCTGGATATCCAGCAGGCGTTGCTGAACCTCATGCCGTGGTCATTACAGCAACGTCTGGTGAGTTCGCTGCCAACTCATTACACTGTGCCCACCGGCAGCCGGATTGCGATTCGCTATGATGCGGATAACCCCCCGGCGCTGGCGGTGCGGATGCAGGAAATGTTCGGCGAGGCCGCCACCCCGACTATCGCTCAGGGGCGAGTCGCGCTGGTGCTGGAGCTCCTGTCGCCTGCGCAGCGGCCGCTACAGAGAACGCGCGACTTAAGCGCGTTCTGGGCGGGCGCCTACCGTGAAGTGCAAAAAGAGATGAAAGGGCGCTACCCGAAACACGTGTGGCCGGATGACCCGGCGAATACCGCTCCGACGCGGCGCACGAAGAAGTACTCGTAAATTGAGAGATTTCTTCTTCTACCATCAGGTGAAGAATAAGAGAATCAGGCGCTTAAGCCTGAACATTGCGGAGAATAAGCATGGCGGGGAATGACCGCGAGCCGATTGGACGTAAAGGAAAACCTGCACGTCCGGCAAAGCAAAAGATTAGCCGTCGTCAGCTCAGGGAAGAGGAGTATGACGACGAGTATGATGATGACGATGAGGAAGACGACTCCATGCCGCGCAAAGGTAAGGGCAAAGGGCGTAAGCCGCGGGGTAAACGCGGCTGGTTCTGGCTGCTGGTAAAACTGGGCATTGTTTTTGCGGTGCTGATCGCCATCTACGGCGTGTATCTGGATCAGAAAATTCGCGCCCGTATTGACGGTAAAGTTTGGCAACTGCCGGCGGCGGTGTACGGTCGTATGGTCAGCCTTGAACCGGATATGCCGGTCAGCAAAAACGAGATGGTGCGCCTGCTGAACGCCACCCAGTATCGTCAGGTGAGTGCGATGACGCGTCCTGGCGAATTCACCGTGCAGGCGAACAGCATCGAGATGATCCGCCGTCCGTTTGATTTTCCGGACAGCAAAGAAGGACAGGTGCGCGCGCGTCTGACCTTTGACGGCGATCATCTGGATTCCATCACCAATATGGATAACAACCGCCAGTTCGGGTTCTTCCGCCTCGATCCGCGCCTCATCACCATGATGTCGTCGCCAAACGGCGAGCAGCGCCTGTTCGTGCCGCGCAGCGGCTTCCCGGATTTGCTGGTCGATACCCTTATCGCGACGGAAGACCGTCATTTCTACGAGCATGACGGTATCAGCTTGTACTCGATCGGCCGCGCGCTGGTGGCGAACCTGACCGCTGGCCGCACGGTGCAGGGGGCAAGTACCCTGACCCAGCAACTGGTGAAAAACCTGTTCCTCTCAAGTGAGCGTTCCTACTGGCGTAAGGCGAACGAAGCCTATATGGCCGTTATCATGGATGCCCGCTACAGCAAAGATCGCATTCTTGAGCTGTACATGAACGAGGTTTACCTGGGGCAGAGCGGCGATAATGAAATTCGCGGTTTCCCGCTGGCAAGCCTGTATTACTTCGGCCGTCCGGTCGAAGAGTTGAGCCTCGACCAGCAGGCGCTGTTGGTCGGGATGGTGAAAGGGGCGTCAATCTATAACCCGTGGCGTAACCCGAAACTGGCGCTGGAGCGTCGCAACCTGGTGCTGCGCTTACTGCAGCAGCAGAATGTGATAAACCAGGAGCTGTACGATATGCTGAGCGCCCGTCCGCTGGGCGT
>NZ_JAFAGS010000028.1 GCF_019237635.1 Pluralibacter sp. | reverse complement strand
CCGGCCAGTCGCAAACGCCTCGGCGGTTTTCAGCCGGACCTCCCGTTTCCTCCGGCTTCTTCTCCGCCTGAACGGGGCCACGGGGATCGATAAGGGGGCCGTGGTGGCTCCCTTATCCTGTTCACAGGATGTGACGTATCAGAATTAGACTGGTCATAAGGTGAACGGAATTACCCGCTGTGCTTAACTGACAAGCATTACGGCAAATGCCGGCCTTTTTTACATCCCTTTTCCGGCGTTTTCATCCCGCGCGACGATATTGACGCTGGCGCTGTGAAAATCGCCATCGGAAAGTTTGCGGGTCAGACGCAGAGTGGCGGTCTCGCGCGCTCTGAGATGCTGATAGCTGGCCTCGATATGGGCGAGTATTTTCTCTTTTAGTTGAGGATTGCGCGCGATGACTTCCATCAGGGCTGCGCCGTAGATCTCCTCTTTGACCTGCCAGGCGTAAATCTCGCGGCGGTTTTGCCACTTCATACGCACCAGCGCTGCCGGGATAGACACCAGCGCTTTGGCGGTTTCTTCAATGGCCGCGTTTCTGGCGTTCGCCAGCGCATCAAGGTTATGTTTAAGAATGACTTCATCGCTGTTTCTGTCGTCTAAAGTCAAATAAACATTATTATTCTCAACCTCTTTCATTTTTTACTCAGCCTGAAAATCATAGAAGAGTGCTGACGTTTTTTCTCGTGTGATTAAATTAAGCCAAATTTCATTTCCAGCTTCATTAATTTTATCGGTTTTTTCTTCAATAATTTGACTTAATGTCTGGGCGTCAATTTCACCCTCGATTTGTAAGTCATTGAGTACGCGGGCAAAGGTCTCAATTTTCACCACACGAAATAGCTGGTCTTTTAAATGACGGTCGCGTTCTTCGAGCAGCATATTGCGTGACTGGCCATTATGGCTAATAGCCGCCAAAATTTCGGGTTCATAATCTTCGAGTGTGGTCTTGCTTTGAGATGAGTTGGCGTTATTCTCTGCTTTCCCGGCATTCTGCTCCGCTGCGGATATGTGGAAGCAAGCCGGGACGAGCGTCTCGGGTATCATACCTGATGTCCTTTTAGTTTCAACAGGATAAGTGCGTTTAAGAAGTGAGTTCGTTGACAATATCATGGCGGAATTTTAAAATCAAAAAAAATGGAGCAAGCCATGAACAGTATTATCTATTTCGTGATAGCGTTGCTATTACTTACCGCTGTTATTCTTTTCTTTATCTCGGGTTTCACTAAAAAAGGCGCTGGCAATACGGAAGCGGTTTCCCCACCGGTTAAGTTACTGAGCAAAGAAGAGGGGGAGGACCATTTTTCTGTATTGATGAATGCGATTACGCCGGTATGGTACTGGCGTGTTAATCATGAATATATTGACTTCCTGCATGCGTCTATTAAACGGATGAGTATTGCGGAATTAAACGCCACGCCGGGTTTATTTGATGCCCAGCGGCGTTGTAGCGATCTCAATTCTGCGGTGTACAAATATTACGACAATATTAAGAAGCGCTGCCTGAATGGCGAGAAGGTGCCGCGCGGCGATCTGGACGTGTTGAACCTGCAGCAGTGTTTTCAGGAGTTCAGCCTGGATGCCTATCCGTCGCTGGTCGCGCTGGTCTGGCCGGAGTATCAGCGTCCACAGGTGCGACCGGAAGATATCTGAGCCGACTGAGCGGCCCCTCTTGCATGAGGAGGGGCCGGGTGAGGTTACTTATCCGATGACGCCTGCCACAGGTTGAGCTGACCGTCCGCGACGTACTGGTCAATCTGCACTAGCTCTTCTGCGCTGAACTGCAGGTTGTCCAGCGCCTTCACGTTCTCTTCCAGTTGTTCCGGGCGGCTGGCACCAATCAGCACCGACGTGACCCGTTTGTCTTTCAGAAGCCAGCTCAGCGCCATTTGCGCCATCGTCTGTCCGCGTTTTTCCGCCATCCCCTGCAGCAGACGCAGGCTGTTGAGATTGCTCTCGCTCAGCATGTTCTCCGTCAGACCGCGCGCCCTTTTACCTTCCACGTGCATACGCGAACCCTCCGGAATGCCGTTGAGGTATTTCCCGGTAAGCAGCCCCTGTGCCAGCGGCGTGAAGGCGATGCAGCCGATGCCGTTGTCGGCAAGCGTATCCAGCAGCCCGGTTTTATCGACCCAACGGTTGAGCAGGTTATAAGACGGTTGATGGATAAGCAGCGGGATTTTCCACTCGCGCAGCAGGTCGACCATCGCCTGGGTGCGTTCAGTGGAATAGGAGGAGATACCCACATATAGCGCCTTGCCGCTTTGTACGGCCTGCGCCAGCGCAGCGGCCGTTTCTTCCATCGGCGTGTTTTCATCGACGCGGTGTGAATAGAAGATATCGACGTAGTCCAGCCCCATTCGTTTGAGACTCTGGTCGAGGCTTGCCAGCAGATATTTACGCGACCCGCCTGAACCGTACGGCCCTGGCCACATGTCGTAGCCCGCTTTGGTGGAGATAATGAGCTCATCGCGCAGGGCGGCGAAGTCCTCGCGCAGCAGGCGACCGAGGTTCTCCTCGGCGCTTCCCGGCGGCGGACCGTAGTTGTTGGCGAGATCAAAATGGGTGATACCCAGGTCGAAGGCCTTACGCAACAGCACGCGCTGGGAATCAAGCGACTGGATATGGCCAAAGCTGTGCCATAACCCTAACGACAACGCAGGCAGCTGCAAACCGCTGTTGCCGCAATAACGATACTGCATATGGGAATAACGATCCGGACTGGCTAACCAGGACATGAGCACTCCTTCATATAATCATTTTGAAACATCGTTTCTATCTTATCGTCTCCAGCATAAACCAGAAGCCAGCGCGATCACAGTGTGGAATATTCAGGTGGGGAAACGGCGATTTGGTGAAGTTCCTAACAAATACAAACGATTTCAGCCGAAAATTATCACAAATCGTTATAAATTCCCGGCGCGCTGCCGATAACACTTTAATTGTGATGAATATCACATTTATTTGCCAACGGTCAGGAGAGCCTATGTATCTACTTCGTAACTTCACCATCCGGATGGTCATGCTGACTATCCTGGGGATTTTCGCCCTGCTGTGGTCCGGTGTTGGACTCTACAGCGTGTTTTCGTTATCCAAAGTCGCTGAGGGGAATGAGGTCGACAGAGAACTGGTGGCGCAGATGACCCTGCTAAGCCAGGGCAACGACCAGTATTTCCGTTTTGTCACTCGCCTTAGCCGGGCAATGGAAAGCAAAGCGGCCGGGGAGAATCCGGATTTTACCCCGGTGCAGCAAGCGCTCGATAACATGCGCGGTAAGCTTGAAGCGCTGAAAAAAATATCCCCCGGCCCGATGGACGCCACCCTCTCGGCGCAAACGCTGGCTAACTGGCAGGCGCTGCTCGAGAAGGGCGTTGTTCCCCAGATGCAGCTGGCGACGCAGGGCTCCGCTGAGCAGTATCGCCAGCAGGCGACGGCGGTGACGCCTGCGCTTAGTCGCGCGTTCGGCGCCAGCACTGAGCAGTTCAACGCCATGGCCAGCACCCGGCTGGATCATACCCGTGTGGTGGTGGACGGCCTGACCACCACCACCCGTTCGTTAATTATCGCCGCGGTGATTATCGGTTTATTGCTGCTGCTCTTCACCGACCGCTATCTGGTCGCCATGCTGGTGAAACCGTTGAACACGCTGCGTCACCACTTTCAGCAAATTTCTCAGGGCGATCTTAGCCAGCCGGTGGCTGAAATTGGCCGCAATTGCGTCGGACGACTGGTGCCGCTACTCAACGCCATGCAGGACAGTCTGCGCGAGGCGGTGAGCAATATTCGCCGCGGCAGTGAGAATATCTGGCGCGGTGCGGCGGAAATCTCTACGGGCAACAACGATCTGTCGTCGCGGACTGAAGAGCAGGCGTCCGCGCTGGAAGAGACGGCGGCCAGCATGGAGCAGCTCACGGCGACGGTGCACCATAATGCCAGCAACGCGCAGCAGGCGAGCTCACTGGCGGAAGTCGCCTCGCAAACCGCAAGCCAGGGCGGCTCTCTGGTCAGCTCGGTGGTGAGCACTATGTCCGGTATCTCGGCGAGCTCGAAGAAAATCTCCGAGATCACCGGCGTTATCAACAGCATTGCGTTCCAGACCAATATTCTGGCGCTGAATGCGGCGGTCGAGGCGGCGCGTGCAGGTGAGCAGGGACGAGGGTTTGCGGTGGTCGCGGGCGAAGTCCGCAATCTGGCCCGCCGCAGCGCCGACGCGGCGAAAGAAATTGAAAACCTGATAACGGACTCTGTTTCGCGCATTGATAAAGGGGCGACGCTGGTCAATGAAACTGGCACGACGATGGATGCCATCCTGCAGGCGGTACAGGAAGTGACGGCCATTATGAAACAGATCGCCAGCGCCTCTGCCGAGCAGAGCAAGGGCATTTCGCAGGTCGGTATCGCCATTACCCAGATGGACAGCGTAACCCAACAGAACGCCTCGCTGGTTGAACAGGTCTCAGCGGCCGCCGCCGCGCTGGAACAGCAGACTGACGATCTACAGCGTTCGGTGCAGAAATTCCGTCTGTCGAAAGACGATGCGGCCGCAACAAAGGTGATGCCTGCCGTGGGTAAAAAATCCACACCTTCCCAGGAGTGGGTCGCCTTTTAAATAGCGACGGCTTTCGTCTGGACGGGGAGTCACGCGCCTGTGGGGTATAGCGTGGTGGGTTTGCAGGCACAAACATCCTGTTTTGCGAGGCCGCTTCCGGGAATGCCCCTTGTGGACGGCGGGGTATCGCAGTATCGTTTGCCCGCGCCTGCAAAATCAGGCGCCGGGATTAGCCTCTCGGGTAAAATTACAGGCGACATAGTAATATGTCGTGCGCACGGCTGCACCTCAATGGCAGGCCGGGCGGGGGCGTCGTAAGACGCGCCGGTTTCCTGTAATGCCGGTAAGGCTAACTCCGTCCGGTTCTGCCACCATGAGATTAGCCTCTCAGGTGGCGGATAAATCGCTTATTACAGGAGGCTGCCCCATGGCGACTATCCCTAACTTCGCTCAATCCTTATTTACCGTTCCGTTCAGCGCGACCACGGATTTTACCCTGCTGGCGCAGCACTGCGAGGTGTTCGCCCAGACGCTGGTGGAATGTGACGACCCGACCGAAAAAATGGCGCTGTGCGGGCGGCTTGGTGCCTGCCTGGCCCTGCTGCAACCGACGCTCAATGAACCGGTGCCGCCGGAGCTGGTCGCCAGTCTGACGTTGACGGATTTACCCACTGAGTTCCCGGCGTTCGCTGCCGAAAGCGACCAACTGGCGCATTACTGCCAGATGCTGACGCAGCTGTTGATGAGCCATGCCCTCCCGGTGGAGATGGCGCGGGCGATGGAAGGGCTGTTGTGCGATCTGGTGGCTTACTTTGCGCAGATCCTGACGGCGCCGCGCTGGATAGCCACCCCGCAGGGACGGGTATTTATTGACGATATCCTGGGGTGAGGCATTCAGACATCACCGCGAAGGGCCGGGTGGCGGTGACGCCTTACCCGGCCTGGATGTTTATGGGATAAGTGGAAATCGTTTAGTGCGTTGCTTCGCCGATCAGCGCGCCGGAACCAGCGCCGACGGCCGCGCCTTTCAGCACGCTGTTGCCGGTAATCGCAGCGGCACCGGCGCCGACAGCCGCACCAACAGCGCCGCCTTTACGCGCCGCTTTACCTTTGTCGCCATTTTTGAACATCGCGCCCGTACCCGCGCCAACGACCGCACCGCCGACGGTGGATTTCACGTCTTTGCCCGTTGCCGCGCCGATGGCCGCACCTGCGACCGCGCCTGCGGCCGTTTTGTCCATCGCCAGACCAGAGGCGGAGAAAACCAGTGTGCTGATAATCAGCGTTGTTTTAATAAACTTCATGACAGGTCCTTTGTGACTCTACTGTAGTGAATATTCTGCTTCGTTAACCCAACCCGAAAGCAGTCTTCAGGATACTGCCAGCAGAACTGGACCGACCATTAGGCTAATCATGCCACAGGTCATTATTTCGCCAATGACGTTGGCAACAATCTCCAGGCGCGGATAATGAAAGGGAATTACCGGGCGGGAATCCACCCGGTTGTAGAATCACGACTGGCGTTTATCTTCCGTCAGGGTGTCGAAATCGCTGGCGTGATGGCGCTCGTGCAGCTGTTCAGCCGGTTCGCCAAAGGTGCGGTTGACCATCCGACCGCGTCTGACCGCCGGGCGGTTGCCGACATCGCGGGCCCAGCGCAGCACATTGGTGTAGCGCTCTGCATCCAGAAACTCTGCGGCGTTATAGACGTTGCCCAGCACGACGTTGCCGTACCACGGCCAGATAGCCATATCGGCGATGGTGTACTCCTCGCCCGCCACATAGCGGCCGCGCGCGAGTTGTTTATCCAGTACGTCGAGCTGGCGTTTGGCTTCCATCGTAAAGCGGTCGATCGCGTACTCAATTTTGACCGGCGCATAGTTGAAGAAATGGCCGAAACCGCCGCCGAGGAACGGCGCGGAGCCTTGTAGCCAGAACAGCCAGTTCAGGGTTTCGGTTCTGCCAGCCCGGTCTTTTGGCAGGAAGTGGCCGAATTTTTCCGCCAGATACAGCAGGATGTTGCCGGATTCAAACACGCGCAGCGGCGGGGTTTCTGAATGGTCGCTCAGCGCCGGAATTTTCGAGTTCGGGTTAACGCCGACGAAGCCGCTGGAGAACTGATCGCCTTCTCCAATGCGAATCAGCCAGGCGTCATATTCTGCCCCGGTTACGCCGAGCGCCAGCAGCTCCTCCAGCATAATGGTGACTTTCTGGCCGTTAGGCGTTCCCAGTGAATAGAGTTGTAGCGGATGGCTGCCGACCGGGAGCGTTTTATCATGAGTCGGGCCGGAAACCGGACGGTTGATGTTGGCAAACGCGCCGCCGTTGTTTTGTTTCCATTCCCAGACTTTCGGTGGTTGGTAGTTATTGTCTGACATGTGGACCTGCCTTTTACGTGAGGTGTTGAGGGAGTGTAGCAGGTGGCGGGACGACGGTTTAGCCGGATGAGGGTTTATTCACGGACTGCCGGGAAGGCCAAAAACATCCCCCCGCTTCGCTCCGGGTGCTATCATAGCCGCAACTCAGTTGGCATAGCGAAGGTCAGGTTGATGAGTAAAGGAACAACAGGTAGTGACGCCCCGTTTGGAACATTATTGGGGTACGCGCCAGGCGGTGTCGCGATTTATTCCTCGAATTACGGCAGTTTAGACCCCCGAAATCCCCCCGACGACGTCTCATTTCGCAGCTACATTGATAACGAATACATGGGCCATAAATGGCAGTGCGTCGAGTTCGCCCGTCGCTTTCTGTTCCTGACCTACGGATTTGTCTTTACCGATGTCGGCATGGCTTATGAGATTTTCTCGCTGCGTTTTCTGCGCCAGGTCGTCAATGACAACCTGCTGCCGTTGCAGGCATTCGCCAACGGCTCGAAACGTGCGCCGCTGGCGGGCTCGCTGCTTATCTGGCAAAAGGGTGGAGAATTTAACGATACCGGTCACGTCGCGGTTATCACCCAACTGGTGGGCGATAAGGTGCGCGTTGCCGAGCAAAACGTCATACACTCGCCGTTGCCACAAGGGCAGCAGTGGACGCGCGAGCTGAAGCTGGTGGTGAACGATGGCCGCTACACCATTGAAGATACCTTCGATGATACGACGATCCTCGGCTGGATGATCCAGACCGACGATTCCGAACACAGTCTGCCGCAGCCAGCGCTGCCGGGGGCCGCGATGGTTATCGAAGGCGCCCGGCTTGATAACCACGGTCAGTTCGACGGCGACTGGCTCAACGAGCAGGATACGCTGCAGGCGGCCTACGTGCGGGCTAATGGCCATTTCATCAATAAAGATCCCTGCCAGTATTTCACCATCAGCGAGTGCGCCGAGCAGGAGCTTATCAAGGCGACTAACGAGCTGCACCTGATGTACCTGCACGCCACTGACAAGGTGATGAAGGACGACAACCTGCTGGCACTGTTCGATATTCCGAAGATCCTCTGGCCGCGTCTGCGCCTCTCCTGGCAGCGTCGCCGCCACGACATGATCACCGGGCGCATGGACTTCTGCATGGACGAGCGCGGGCTCAAGGTCTACGAGTACAACGCGGATTCCGCCTCCTGCCATACGGAAGGCGGGCTGATTCTCGAGCAGTGGGCTAAAACCGGCTACCAGGGAAGAGGGCATAACCCATCTGAAGATCTGCTGAGCGAGCTTATCGGCGCGTGGAAGCACAGCACCGCCCGGCCGTTCGTGCATATCATGCAGGATAAAGATCTGGAGGAGAACTATCACGCCCGCTTTATGCAGCGCGCGCTGACCGAAGCCGGGTTTGACAGCAAAATTCTCTACGGGCTGGATGAACTGCACTGGGATGCCGCCGGGCAGCTTATCGACGACGACAACCGTCCGGTGAACTGCGTGTGGAAAACCTGGGCATGGGAAACCGCTATCGAGCAGGTGCGCGAGGTCAGCGAGACCGAGTTCGCCGCAGTGCCGATTCGCACCGGGCATCCGCATAACGCGGTGCGCCTTATCGACGTCCTGCTGCGCCCGGAGGTGATGGTCTTTGAGCCGCTGTGGACGGTAATCCCCGGCAACAAAGCTATTCTCCCGGTGTTGTGGCAGCTTTTTCCGCACCATCGCTATTTGCTGGATACCGACTTCGTGGTGAATGCGGAGCTGGCGAAAACCGGCTATGCGGTTAAACCTATCTCCGGACGCTGCGGCAGCAATATCGATCTGGTAAGCCATGACGACGAGTTGCTTGACCAAAGTTCCGGTAAGTTTTTTGACCGCAAGAACATCTACCAGCAGCTGTGGTGCCTGCCGAAGGTGGACGGTAAGTACATTCAGGTATGCACCTTTACCGTTGGCGGCAACTATGGCGGCACCTGCCTGCGCGGCGATGATTCGTTGGTTATCAAGAAAGAGAGCGATATTGAGCCGCTGATCGTCGAGAAGCGCTAGTCCCGGCGTTTGTTCATCACCTCACTCCGGCGGCGCTGCCGCCGGGGATTCCTCGTCATTTTGGAATAATAGTATTCATTGTTTTGTATATTTTAACTGTTTATCTTTTTTGTGGTTTTGCTACTCTTTCTCGCACCCCTGAATCAGGACGCCTGAAGCGTTGTTTGAGCGCAATTGATGGGGAAAATGTTTATAAATATCTAACTGTTTGTGTAATTTAAATAATTTAATTATTTGTTATTATCGGTGTAATTGTTTAGTGTAGCCATCATATGCACTATATCTACTCGCAGTTTGTTTTTGGTGTGGGTGGAAATTTTTTATTTCGGGTGATATCTGGAATTACGTGACCTGTGTTTAGCTATTTATAATGCTTATCTTTTATGTTGTTATATATCCGTTCTGGTTAAGTGATTAAAGAGAAAATAAATATGCTGGAAAAGCCTGATTTTGAATATCTTAAAAATATTGATTTGAATTCTGTACTCTATTTTTCAGCAGTGATGAGCTATAAAACAATATTTAATGCCAGCGTTGTTATGAATTGCTCTGCACCGACGGTGAGTATTATGCTCAAGCGATTCTGTTCTTACTTCCCGGTTCCACTTTTCGAACGTGAAGGCCGCTGTCTGAAACCGACAAAATATGCTGTTGAGTTGGATAAAATGATCGGTGAAACGTTTTTTAACTTCCGCTATACCCTGACGGGCAGCGAGCCTGTACGAGTACTGGACGAAGCCTGAGCGCATTAGCGCCATGCGGGTGTTACATTATCCTCATTTGTCATGAGTTCGATAATATAATCCAATGACGCTTGCACGCGGAATGGCAGGTTTTTTCTACTGCGGTATATGACATAACAGTCGATATAAACCCCCCATTCCGGCGGCAACACCGGCTGTATTTCTTTGACATCCCGTAGCAGAAGTTCGGAAGCGACCATGTAACCCATCCCTTTTCTGCAACAGTTGATCGCCGTGTAGATATTGTCGAACTTCAGTTTCCCCGTCACCGCGACCGACTTGACATCCGCCGTGTCGGTCTGCGTGAATTCAAACACATTCTCATAGCCATTGTTCGCCATGGCGCTCAACAGAATGAACGGGTGTTGGGAGAGTTCCTCTGGCGTCGTAAAAGGATGCTGCTCATGGAATTCAGGTGTCGAAAATAGATCCAACCGGATGCGTTTTACTTTTCTGGCTATCAGGTTGTGATTATGCGGCGGGGAAAAGGAAATCAGTATATCGCAGGAGTGATTGAAACTGATGCCTTTAAAATAATCCGCTTTATTGAGGTTGGAGGTGGTGATGGTGACGTTCAGATCCGGGAAACGCTGCAACAACGGGGGGAGAATATTGTCAGCAAGATAGGCCTGGACTCCTGAAGGGGAGTAGATATTGACTTCCCCGGCGGGTGCTTTCTTATAGTTTTCTACCAGCTCAAAGAGCTCATCATTTTCATGGATGTGTTTTTTGATGTGGGGCACCAGCGTTTCGCCAAACGGCGTCAACCCAATCGGACGACTCTCCCGGTCAATAATTTTAATCCCCAGCGTTTTCTCTACCGCGGCAATGCTTTTGCTGATGCTGGCCTGAGTCAGCCCAACATTCTTCGCCGACAAGCTGAAACTCTGCGTTTCGATAACGTCCAGGAGAATTTTCAGGTCTTTAATTTTTAGCTGTTTCATGGTGTCGGTACGCGGTTGACGACGGACTCTACATCAAGTGTAGATGAGCTGCGACTTAAGATGATTATCCAGTGAAACGCTAGCATGCTGTTTTGACGCCGGCAAGGCGTTACAGCGCCCGCCTAGCATATCCCGCACGGAACCCAGCCCCAGTTTCTTTAAGGCGTTATGTCGGTGACTGTAAAACGTTTTTATCGACATCTCAGTCTGTTGGCAGACTTCCTGAGCGCCTGACTCTTTCAGGGAGGCCAGCAGCACCAGGCGTTCGCGCGGAGTCAGGTTCACGACGTTTTGCCGATAAGGCCGCTGGCTGGAGGCCGGGCCAGTCCACGCTGAAACCTGGGCATGGACCGTTTCAGGCGCCAGGCAAGGGGAGAGCAACTGCTGGGGGGAAACCCCCCAGCGGTTAAGAAAGAAGTGCTGCTCGGGCGTACCCAGCAGCGTGGTTCTCTTAACGCCGCGCTGGGCGGCGCTTTCGAAAACGGAAAGCAAATCCAGCAGCGAACTGACCGGGGAGGCCACAACCAGCAGACGTGCGCTGGTGCGCTGTGGCGTCATCAGCCATTCAGCGAACGTCGTCACCTCCGTTTTTGATGCTGCAAACAGATGTTTCAACGCCAGTAAAGAAAACCGGCACTCGCTAATAATGGTCAACATGGCGCTCCTCCGGGAGACAACAAACTACCAGTGAAAGTAAAAACGCGCTTAGTGATCCAGGTAGAGGTAGTGCATCCAGCTGGTCATACGCAGCAAAACCTTACGCATGATGGCGACGTGGGAGAAATGGTCGGAATAGACCGCCACCTGCGCATAGATACCGTCCGGCAGGGCATCGATGTTCTCGTTAGCATCCAGCTCGATCGTCGCGAGCACGCCGTCTGTACCCGGGGTTATCGTCAATGACTGCAGCGTACCCTGCGCCTGATACGAACCGCCGGGGATAACCGGCTGTATGGCCGTGAGCTTGCCGCTAAAGACCTGGCCTGGCAGCGAGTTAAAGACGATCTCCGCGTCGTCGCCTGGCTTCAGACGCAGCAGCGAGTTCTGGCGGAACTGCGCGACAATCTGCCGTTTTTGCTGCGGGATAAACACCATCACCGGGCGCAGCGGCAGCGCGGCCGCGAAGGTGCCTGGGCGAATCAGCACCTGGCTTACGTAGCCATCGCTCGGCGCACGCACGACGGTCTGCTCGACATCGTATTTGGCTTCGGCAAGCTGGGCGCGCAGGCTGACGACTTGCGACTGCTCGCCGTTCAGAACGCTGTCAAGCTGGCTTTTGATTTGCGCTTGCGACGCGACGGACGCTTTCACCAGCGCATCCTGGGCCAGATAGTTCTGCCGGGCATTGTCGATATCGCTTTCGGAAAACGGGTTAACCTGCGCTTTGCTGCCCTGCAGATAGCGTTGATAATCTTTGTACCGGCGATCGCGCTCTGCGACGACGCGCGCCGTATTGGCGACGGCTTCGTCCAGCTGCGATTGCAGAGAGTCTGCGTTATGCATCGCGGTCACGAGATCCGCTTCCAGTCGTGAAACGCGCGCCTGGTAGCGGGTGGGGTCCAGTTCGAAAAGCACTTCGCCTTTTTTAATCAGCGCATTAGGCTTATCGGTCACTTTTTTGACGATCCCGGTGACCTGTGGGGTAATGGGAACCGACACCACTGCCTTTTGCGCCTGAAAGGTGTAAGGGTGGTTATAGTTCATCAGCAGAATGAGTGCGCCAACCAAAAAAATGCCGCCGAGCGCTGCCGTGGGAATACTCCACTTATTGACAGGAATCTTAAAGATTTTAAAGACCAGCCAGGCAAAAGCGACATAAGTAAGAATAATTAATAAATCCACAATTAATTACCTTGAGAGTTATCGTTGTCAGAACGTTGTTGTGTTTTTATCAGCCGTTCAAGTTCGGCAATACGCAACTGCAGATTTTCATACTGCGGCTGCTGTTGCTGATGGGTTTGCATACCCCATCCGCGATCCGGACGGTACAGCGTGGCCCAGATCCACAGGAACGGCCACAGTACGTGCAGGGTAAACAGGCTGACCCAACCCGCGACATGAATGGCGTCGGCATGCGGGTGGTTGCGTTTCTTGGCAATATTGTAAGGAATGTCATGAATAATGATGACACCATAAAAAATCACCAGAAAAACGAAGATTAAGACGCCAAGAGCAAAGTAATTAAGAAACATACGATCCCTCAATAGTAATGGCGGAAGGATACCTTATTATATTAATGAAGGCAGCGTTAAACGTTTAGTAATGTCTAATGATTTAACAATTTCTACTCAGGTGTTTATAATTAAATCCTTTGGTTATTTGTTGAGGATATATTTTTGTCAGGATTCTTATATTCACTGTCATTTTTTATAAAAATAAACGTAAATGCGGATACCGGTTCGTTTGGCGGGAAATAAAAATAATTACAATATTGTTGAACCTTGATTAGCCTGCTTACGATATTGCAACGGCGTCTGTTGCATCATTTTTTTAAAACAGGTGATGAAGTAGGTTACTTCGGCAAAGCCGATGTCTGCGGCAATGGCGTCAATGCTCATACTGGTGCTTCGCAACAAATCGCAGCTGCGTTTTATCCTGCGCGTCAGCAGATATTCATGGATGCTGCCGCCGGTCTGCTGGCGAAAAATGCGCGAGGTATAGCTGCGGGAAAATCCAATATCCTGGGCCAGCGCGTCCAGTGAAAACTTCTGCTCATAGTGCGTTTCCACCCACTGCATGATGCGGGCCGAGGCGGTTTGCTGCTGCGGTTTGAGTTCCAGCGCCCCGGCGGGCAGCAAAGCCATCATCTGCATCACCAGAAACGCCACGTCATCCGCCGCGTACTGGCCCGCGGCCGCCAGCGTATGGAATCTTTCCAGAATAGTTTCTATAAACGCCGACTGTTCGCTGAGATCGTAGGCCTGGGCCGGCGCATTGCTCGCCGTGACCCGGGAAAACTGCGTCTGAAAACGGGGAAACTGTTGCAGCGTGCTTTCCACCACCGATTGCTCAATATGCATGGTGGTACGGTGATAGTGGTTGGATTCGCTGTCGCTGACATGCACCTTGTGCAGGCGAAACGGCGGAAAGATAAACAGCCTGCCGGGACGCGCGGTGTAGTGCTGGTTATCCATCACCACGATGCCATATCCCTTTGAGATATAAAGAAACTCAACATACTGGTGCCAGTGGTAGTACATGGCGCTCGAACCGTGTAGCCGGTTAAATGAAATGGCCCGCCGTTCCAGGGTTATCCGCTCCAGCAACTGCGCTTCGTTCATTTCGCCACCATGACAACAAAATTAAATTTTTAGACTACGGTTTGCAATTTATGGCCCTGGCGGAATAAAAAATCCAGTCAAATTGAAATAGGGGTTCATTTTTGTGAGGCGGCTCACTCAGCACAGAGGATAAAAGCGGCTACGCTTGTTTTCGCAGCGTAAGCTCTGTGATTAGAATCATTTAATAACAATAACTTAATTAAATCTCGTGTCAGACGGGAGGATATCGTGCAACCTGATAATATTACCTTTGCTAACCCACTAAAAACGCGGCGCGACCTGACCCAATGGGTCAATGAAGTGCTGAATGCGGTAACCCCATATTTTAAAAAAGCGTCCAGC
>NZ_JAFAGS010000055.1 GCF_019237635.1 Pluralibacter sp. | reverse complement strand
TGGCACCATCGAACTGCCGGAAGGCGTAGAGATGGTAATGCCGGGCGACAACATCAAAATGGTTGTTACCCTGATCCACCCGATCGCGATGGACGACGGTCTGCGTTTCGCAATCCGTGAAGGCGGCCGTACCGTTGGCGCGGGCGTGGTTGCTAAAGTTCTCGGCTAATCGCTGATAACATTTGACGCAATGCGCAATAAAAGGGCATCATTTGATGCCCTTTTTGCACGCTTTCGAACCAGAACCTGGCTCATCAGTGATTTTTTTTGTCATAATCATTGCTGAGACAGGCTCTGAAGAGGGCGTTTAGTCCGAAACATAATTTCGGTTTGGTTTGCCTCGCGCTCGCGGGGTGAAAATGTTTGTAGAATACTTCTGACAGGTTGGTTTATGAGTGCGAATACCGAAGCTCAAGGGAGCGGGCGCGGCCTGGAAGCGATGAAGTGGGTAGTCGTTGCCGTGCTGCTGATCGTAGCTATCGTGGGCAACTACCTTTATCGTGACATTATGCTGCCGCTGCGTGCGCTGGCAGTTGTAATTCTGATTGCTGCAGCGGGTGGTGTCGCGCTGTTGACGACGAAAGGCAAAGCAACCGTTGCGTTTGCCCGTGAAGCGAGAACTGAAGTCCGTAAGGTCATTTGGCCGACTCGCCAGGAAACGTTGCACACCACGCTGATTGTGGCCGCAGTTACTGCTGTAATGTCACTGATCCTGTGGGGACTGGATGGTATTCTGGTCCGCCTGGTATCCTTTATCACTGGCCTGAGGTTCTGAGATGTCTGAAGCTCCTAAAAAGCGCTGGTACGTCGTTCAGGCGTTTTCCGGTTTTGAAGGCCGCGTAGCTACGTCGCTGCGCGAGCATATCAAATTACACAATATGGAAGAGTTGTTTGGTGAAGTCATGGTGCCGACCGAAGAAGTGGTCGAAATCCGTGGCGGCCAGCGTCGCAAGAGCGAGCGCAAATTTTTCCCGGGCTACGTATTGGTTCAGATGGTGATGAATGACGCCAGCTGGCACCTGGTGCGCAGCGTACCTCGCGTAATGGGCTTCATCGGTGGTACCTCCGATCGTCCGGCGCCGATCAGCGACAAAGAAGTTGATGCGATTATGAACCGCCTGCAGCAGGTGGGTGATAAGCCGCGTCCGAAAACGCTGTTTGAGCCAGGTGAAATGGTTCGCGTTAATGACGGTCCGTTTGCTGACTTCAATGGCGTGGTGGAAGAGGTGGACTACGAGAAGTCCCGCCTGAAAGTCTCCGTTTCTATCTTCGGTCGTGCAACGCCGGTAGAGCTGGACTTCAGCCAGGTTGAAAAAGCATAAATAAGCAGCGATCAAACGTTGCACAAGGCGCGAGATTGGAATACAATTTCGCGCCTTTTGTATTTATGGGCCTTGTGCACATAAATCATGTATTAATCACGGGGAGCCTCCTTGAGGCGCTATACCCACTAGAGGAAATTTAAATGGCTAAGAAAGTACAAGCCTATGTCAAGCTGCAGGTTGCAGCTGGTATGGCTAACCCGAGCCCACCGGTAGGTCCGGCTCTGGGTCAGCAGGGCGTAAACATCATGGAATTCTGCAAAGCGTTCAACGCTAAAACTGAATCCATGGAGAAAGGTCTGCCGATTCCGGTAGTTATCACCGTTTACGCTGACCGCTCCTTCACTTTCGTCACCAAGACTCCGCCGGCTGCTGTTCTGCTGAAGAAAGCTGCAGGCATCAAGTCTGGTTCCGGCAAGCCGAACAAAGAGAAAGTAGGTAAAGTTTCTCGCGCTCAGCTGCTGGAAATCGCGCAGACTAAAGCTGCCGACATGACCGGTGCCGACATTGAAGCGATGACTCGCTCAATCGAAGGTACTGCGCGTTCCATGGGCCTGGTAGTGGAGGATTAAGAAATGGCTAAACTGACCAAGCGCATGCGCGTGATCCGTGAGAAAGTTGATGCAACTAAACAGTACGACATCAACGAAGCCATCGCTCTGCTGAAAGAGCTGGCCACCGCTAAATTTACCGAAAGCGTAGACGTTGCTGTTAACCTCGGCATCGACGCTCGTAAATCTGACCAGAACGTACGTGGTGCAACTGTACTGCCGCACGGTACTGGCCGTTCTGTTCGCGTCGCCGTATTTACCCAGGGCCCGAACGCTGAAGCTGCTAAAGCAGCTGGCGCTGAGCTGGTAGGTATGGAAGATCTGGCTGACCAGATCAAGAAAGGCGAAATGAACTTTGACGTTGTTATTGCTTCTCCGGATGCAATGCGCGTTGTTGGCCAGCTGGGCCAGGTTCTGGGTCCGCGTGGCCTGATGCCAAACCCGAAAGTGGGTACTGTTACGCCGAACGTTGCTGAAGCGGTTAAAAACGCTAAAGCAGGCCAGGTTCGTTACCGTAACGACAAAAACGGCATCATCCACACCACCATCGGTAAAGTGGACTTTGACGCTGACAAACTGAAAGAAAACCTGGAAGCTCTGCTGGTTGCGCTGAAAAAAGCAAAACCGACTCAGGCGAAAGGCGTGTACATCAAGAAAGTTAGCATCTCCACCACCATGGGTGCTGGTGTAGCTGTTGATCAGGCTGGTCTGAGCGCTTCCGCGAACTAAGATTAGTCTTTACGTGGGTGGTGATTTTGTCTACAATCTTACCCCCACGAAAAATTTTTCGGTTGGAGCCTGGCCTTATCCAGGCCTCCGTCCAAGACCGCAGGTGTTTCGTAACAGGAACTTAATTCCCTGCGTAGACGGTGACAGAACCTGAAGACTATTTTTTTAAGTATCTTTGGCTTGTTTCTGCTCACCGTGTTAAGACGCTCTTTTCGTTGAAAAGAGTGAAGTGAGTTCCAGAGATTTACTCTGGCAAACATCCAGGAGCAAAGCTAATGGCTTTAAATCTTCAAGACAAACAAGCGATTGTTGCTGAAGTCAGCGAAGTAGCCAAAGGCGCGCTGTCTGCAGTAGTTGCGGATTCCCGTGGCGTGACTGTAGATAAAATGACTGAACTGCGTAAAGCAGGTCGCGAAGCCGGCGTTTACATGCGTGTTGTTCGCAACACCCTGCTGCGCCGTGTTGTTGAAGGTACTCAGTTCGAGTGCCTGAAAGACGCGTTTGTCGGTCCGACCTTGATTGCATACTCTATGGAACACCCGGGCGCTGCCGCTCGTCTGTTCAAAGAGTTCGCGAAAGCGAATGCAAAATTTGAGGTCAAAGCCGCTGCCTTTGAAGGTGAGCTGATCCCGGCGTCGCAGATCGACCGCCTGGCAACTCTGCCGACATACGAAGAAGCAATTGCACGCCTGATGGCAACCATGAAAGAAGCTTCGGCTGGCAAACTGGTTCGTACTCTGGCTGCTGTACGCGATGCGAAAGAAGCTGCTTAATCGCAGTTGTCTTTATAAAGCATTCGCTTACGTATAAACTTATTCTGATATTCAGGAACAATTTAAATGTCTATCACTAAAGATCAAATCATTGAAGCAGTTGCCGCTATGTCCGTAATGGACGTTGTTGAGCTGATCTCTGCAATGGAAGAAAAATTCGGTGTTTCCGCTGCTGCCGCTGTAGCTGTTGCTGCTGGCCCGGCTGCTGAAGCTGCTGAAGAAAAAACTGAGTTCGACGTAATTCTGAAAGCCGCTGGCGCTAACAAAGTTGCTGTTATCAAAGCAGTACGTGGCGCAACTGGCCTGGGTCTGAAAGAAGCTAAAGACCTGGTAGAATCTGCTCCGGCCGCTCTGAAAGAAGGCGTGAGCAAAGATGACGCTGAAGCTCTGAAAAAATCTCTGGAAGAAGCTGGCGCTGAAGTTGAAGTTAAATAAGCCAACCCTTCCGGTTGCAGCCTGAGAAATTAGGCTGATGGCTGGTGACTTTTTGGTCACCAGCCTTTTTGCGCTGTAGGGCGCCAGTAGCATTTCACACTGTTTGACTGCTGGTTAGCCTGACAATGCTTGTTTCTATCGACGACTTAATATACTGCGACAGGGCTCGCGCTCTGTGTAAATCGCAATGAAATGGTTTAAGCGTGATAGCAACAGGTATTGCGGAAAGTGTTCCATTTTCCGGTCAACAAAATAGTGTTGCATAAACTGCCCGTCGAATGGGCAGAGTGGGTCGACTTGTCAGCGAGCTGAGGAACCCTATGGTTTACTCCTATACCGAGAAAAAACGTATTCGTAAGGATTTTGGTAAACGTCCACAAGTTCTGGACATTCCATATCTCCTTTCTATCCAGCTTGACTCGTTCCAGAAGTTTATCGAGCAAGATCCTGAAGGTCAGTACGGTCTGGAAGCGGCTTTCCGCTCCGTGTTCCCTATTGCGAGCTATAGCGGCAATTCTGAGCTGCAGTATGTTAGCTATCGCCTGGGCGAGCCGGTATTTGACGTTCAGGAATGTCAGATCCGTGGCGTGACCTATTCCGCCCCGCTGCGCGTTAAGCTGCGTCTGGTGATCTACGAGCGTGAAGCGCCGGAAGGCACCGTAAAAGACATTAAAGAACAAGAAGTGTACATGGGCGAAATTCCGCTCATGACCGATAACGGTACCTTTGTTATCAACGGTACTGAGCGTGTTATCGTTTCTCAGCTGCACCGTAGCCCTGGCGTCTTCTTTGACAGCGACAAGGGTAAAACCCACTCTTCGGGTAAAGTGCTGTATAACGCGCGTATTATCCCTTACCGCGGTTCCTGGCTGGACTTCGAATTCGATCCGAAGGACAACCTGTTTGTACGTATCGACCGTCGCCGCAAACTGCCTGCGACCATCATTTTGCGTGCACTGAACTACACCACTGAACAGATCCTTGACCTGTTCTTTGAGAAAGTGGTTTTCGAGATTCGCGACAACAAGCTGCAGATGGAGCTGATTCCAGAGCGTCTGCGTGGCGAAACCGCGTCGTTCGACATCGAAGCCAACGGTAAAATCTACGTTGAGAAAGGTCGTCGTATCACTGCGCGCCACATCCGTCAGCTGGAAAAAGATGAAATCAAACACATCGAAGTTCCGGTTGAGTATATCGCTGGCAAAGTGGCGTCTAAAGACTACGTTGACGAATCTACTGGCGAGCTGATCTGCCCGGCGAACATGGAGCTGAGCCTGGATCTGCTGGCGAAGTTGAGCCAGTCCGGCCACAAGCGCATCGAAACCCTGTTCACCAACGATCTGGATCACGGCCCGTACATGTCTGAAACGGTACGCGTCGACCCAACTAACGATCGTCTGAGCGCGCTGGTAGAAATCTACCGCATGATGCGCCCGGGTGAGCCGCCGACTCGCGAAGCGGCTGAAAGCCTGTTTGAGAACCTGTTCTTCTCCGAAGACCGTTATGACCTGTCTGCGGTTGGTCGTATGAAGTTCAACCGTTCTCTGCTACGTGATGAGATCGAAGGTTCCGGTATCCTGAGCAAAGACGACATCATTGAAGTGATGAAGAAGCTCATCGATATCCGTAACGGCAAAGGCGAAGTGGACGATATCGACCACCTCGGCAACCGTCGTATCCGTTCCGTAGGCGAAATGGCGGAAAACCAGTTCCGCGTTGGCCTGGTGCGTGTAGAGCGTGCGGTGAAAGAGCGTCTGTCTCTGGGCGATCTGGATACCCTGATGCCTCAGGATATGATCAACGCCAAGCCGATTTCTGCTGCGGTGAAAGAGTTCTTTGGTTCCAGCCAGCTGTCTCAGTTTATGGACCAGAACAACCCGTTGTCTGAAATTACGCACAAACGTCGTATTTCCGCACTCGGCCCGGGCGGTCTGACCCGTGAACGCGCAGGCTTCGAAGTTCGAGACGTACACCCGACTCACTATGGTCGCGTATGTCCAATCGAAACGCCTGAAGGTCCGAACATCGGTCTGATCAACTCCCTGTCCGTGTACGCACAGACAAACGAATACGGTTTCCTCGAGACGCCGTACCGTAAAGTGACCGACGGTGTTGTTACCGACGAAATTCATTACCTGTCTGCTATTGAAGAAGGCAACTACGTTATCGCTCAGGCGAACTCCAACCTGGATGACGACGGCCACTTCGTAGAAGATCTGGTTACCTGCCGTAGCAAAGGCGAATCCAGCTTGTTCAGCCGCGACCAGGTTGACTACATGGACGTATCCACCCAGCAGGTGGTATCCGTCGGTGCATCCCTGATCCCGTTCCTGGAACACGATGACGCCAACCGTGCATTGATGGGTGCGAACATGCAACGTCAGGCGGTTCCGACCCTGCGTGCTGATAAGCCGCTGGTTGGTACCGGTATGGAACGTGCTGTTGCCGTTGACTCCGGTGTTACTGCAGTTGCTAAGCGTGGCGGTACCGTTCAGTACGTGGATGCGTCCCGTATCGTTATCAAAGTTAACGAAGACGAGATGTACCCGGGCGAAGCAGGTATCGACATCTATAACCTGACCAAATACACCCGTTCTAACCAGAACACCTGCATCAACCAGATGCCGTGTGTGTCCCTGGGTGAGCCGGTTGAGCGCGGCGACGTGCTGGCAGACGGTCCGTCCACCGACCTCGGTGAACTGGCGCTGGGCCAGAACATGCGCGTCGCGTTCATGCCGTGGAACGGCTACAACTTCGAAGACTCCATCCTCGTCTCCGAGCGTGTGGTTCAGGAAGACAGATTCACCACCATTCACATCCAGGAACTGGCGTGCGTGTCCCGTGACACCAAGCTGGGGCCGGAAGAGATCACCGCTGATATCCCGAACGTGGGTGAAGCTGCGCTCTCTAAACTCGACGAATCCGGTATCGTTTACATCGGTGCGGAAGTGACCGGCGGCGACATTCTGGTCGGTAAGGTAACGCCGAAAGGTGAAACCCAGCTGACGCCGGAAGAGAAACTGCTGCGTGCGATCTTCGGTGAGAAAGCGTCTGACGTTAAAGACTCTTCTCTGCGCGTACCAAACGGTGTTTCCGGTACCGTTATCGACGTTCAGGTCTTCACCCGCGATGGCGTGGAAAAAGACAAACGTGCACTGGAAATCGAAGAGATGCAGCTCAAGCAGGCGAAGAAAGACCTGTCTGAAGAACTGCAGATCCTCGAAGCTGGTCTGTTTAGCCGTATCTACGCTGTGCTGGTTGCCGGTGGCGTTGAAGCTGAGAAGCTCGACAAACTGCCGCGCGATCGCTGGCTGGAACTCGGTCTGACCGACGAAGAGAAACAGAATCAGCTGGAACAGCTGGCTGAGCAGTATGACGAACTGAAGCACGAGTTCGAGAAGAAACTCGAAGCGAAACGCCGCAAAATCACTCAGGGCGACGATCTGGCACCGGGCGTGCTGAAGATTGTTAAGGTGTATCTGGCCGTTAAACGTCAGATCCAGCCGGGTGATAAGATGGCGGGTCGTCACGGTAACAAGGGTGTTATCTCTAAGATCAACCCGATCGAAGATATGCCGCACGATGCTAACGGTACGCCGGTAGATATCGTACTGAACCCGCTGGGCGTACCGTCTCGTATGAACATCGGTCAGATCCTGGAAACTCACCTGGGTATGGCTGCTAAAGGCATTGGCGAGAAAATTAACGCCATGCTGAAACAGCAGCAGGAAGTCGCGAAACTGCGCGAGTTCATCCAGCGTGCCTACGATCTGGGTACCGACGTTCGTCAGAAAGTCGACCTGAGCACCTTCAGCGATGAAGAAGTTCTGCGTCTGGCGGAAAACCTGCGTAAAGGTATGCCGATCGCAACGCCGGTATTCGACGGTGCGAAAGAAGCGGAAATCAAAGAGCTGCTGCAGCTGGGCGACCTGCCGACCTCCGGTCAGATCACCCTGTTTGACGGCCGTACCGGTGAACAGTTCGAGCGTCCGGTAACCGTAGGTTACATGTACATGCTGAAACTGAACCACCTGGTCGACGACAAAATGCACGCTCGTTCCACCGGTTCCTACAGCCTGGTTACTCAGCAGCCGCTGGGTGGTAAGGCGCAGTTCGGTGGTCAGCGCTTCGGTGAGATGGAAGTGTGGGCGCTGGAAGCATACGGCGCAGCCTACACCCTGCAGGAAATGCTTACCGTTAAGTCTGATGACGTGAACGGTCGTACCAAGATGTATAAGAACATCGTGGACGGCAACCATCAGATGGAACCGGGCATGCCGGAATCCTTCAACGTACTGTTGAAAGAGATCCGTTCGCTGGGTATCAACATCGAACTGGAAGACGAGTAATTCTCGCTCAAACAGGTCACTGCTGCCGGGGTAATACCCGGCAGCGGAATGTGCTAACTCCGACGGGAGCAAATCCGTGAAAGACTTATTAAAGTTTCTGAAAGCGCAAACTAAAACCGAAGAGTTTGATGCGATCAAAATTGCTCTGGCTTCGCCAGACATGATCCGTTCATGGTCTTTCGGTGAAGTTAAAAAGCCGGAAACCATTAACTACCGTACGTTCAAGCCTGAGCGTGACGGTCTGTTCTGTGCTCGTATCTTCGGGCCAGTAAAAGACTATGAGTGCCTGTGCGGTAAGTACAAGCGCCTGAAACACCGTGGTGTTATCTGTGAGAAGTGCGGCGTTGAAGTGACCCAGACCAAAGTGCGTCGTGAGCGCATGGGCCACATCGAGCTGGCGTCTCCGACCGCTCACATCTGGTTCCTGAAATCGCTGCCGTCCCGTATCGGTCTGCTGCTCGATATGCCGCTGCGTGATATCGAGCGCGTACTGTACTTCGAATCCTATGTGGTTATCGAAGGCGGTATGACTAACCTGGAACGCAATCAGATCCTGACTGAAGAGCAGTATCTGGACGCGCTGGAAGAGTTCGGCGACGAATTCGACGCGAAGATGGGCGCCGAAGCTATCCAGGCCCTGCTGAAGAGCATGGATCTGGAGCAGGAATGCGAACAGCTGCGTGAAGAGCTGAACGAAACCAATTCCGAAACCAAGCGTAAAAAGCTGACCAAGCGCATCAAGCTGCTGGAAGCGTTCGTTCAGTCTGGCAACAAGCCAGAGTGGATGATCCTGACCGTTCTGCCGGTTCTGCCGCCAGACCTGCGTCCGCTGGTTCCGCTGGATGGTGGTCGTTTCGCGACGTCTGACCTGAACGATCTGTATCGTCGCGTCATTAACCGTAACAACCGTCTGAAACGCCTGCTGGATCTGGCTGCGCCTGACATCATCGTACGTAACGAAAAACGTATGCTGCAGGAAGCGGTCGATGCTCTGCTGGATAACGGCCGTCGCGGTCGTGCGATCACCGGTTCTAACAAACGTCCTCTGAAATCTTTGGCCGACATGATCAAAGGTAAGCAGGGTCGTTTCCGTCAGAACCTGCTCGGTAAGCGTGTTGACTACTCCGGTCGTTCTGTTATCACCGTAGGTCCATACCTGCGTCTGCATCAGTGCGGTCTGCCGAAGAAAATGGCGCTGGAGCTGTTCAAACCGTTCATTTACGGCAAGCTGGAACTGCGAGGACTTGCCACCACCATCAAAGCCGCTAAGAAAATGGTTGAGCGTGAAGAAGCTGTCGTTTGGGATATCCTGGACGAAGTTATCCGCGAACACCCGGTACTGCTGAACCGTGCACCAACCCTGCACCGTTTGGGTATCCAGGCGTTTGAACCAGTTCTGATCGAAGGTAAAGCGATCCAGCTGCACCCGCTGGTTTGTGCGGCATACAACGCCGACTTCGATGGTGACCAAATGGCTGTGCATATTCCGCTATCGCTCGAAGCCCAGTTGGAAGCTCGATCCTTAATGATGTCCACCAATAATGTGCTTTCACCAGCCAATGGCGCGCCTGTGATTATTCCTACCCAGGAC
>NZ_JAFAGS010000045.1 GCF_019237635.1 Pluralibacter sp. | reverse complement strand
ACGACGCTGCGGTGTGCGCCTTCCAGCTGCTCGCTGGCGCCGACAAAGTTGTACTGCGCCTGTTTCACCTGCGAGGTCACGGAACCGCCGCTGTACAGCGGCAGGCTGAAGTTCAGGCCAATCTGGTTCTGACCGATATTGCGGTCGGTAAACTGGCTGCTGGTCGCGCCGGTGTTGGTGTTGCTGCCATTATATTTGGTGTCGGAGATGCCGGTCGACGCCGTCAGGCCCACGGTCGGCATATGGCCGGTTTCCGCGAAGCGAATCTGCTCACGCGCCAGGTCCTGGCTCAGACGCGCCTGCAACAGCGCCAGGTTGCGGTTTTCCGCTTCCTTCAGCAGGGCATTTACCGCCTGCGGCTTGTCGGTCTTGAAGTTGGTCACGTTCAGCGACGCCAGCTCAGGATAGTAGTTGCCGGTTATCTGGCGCAGCTGTTCTACCGCGTTGTCCAGGTTGTTGCGCGCGGTCACTTCATTCGCCAGAACGGTGTCGTATTGCGAGCGGGCGTTCTGGACGTCGGTGATCGCCACCAGGCCGACGTTAAAGCGCTGGGTCGTCTGGTCTAACTGACGATATACCGCCTGTTTCTGCGCTTCGGTGAAGGAGAGCGAATCAATGGCGCTCAGCACGTTAAAGTAGGCCGTTGCGGTATTCAGGATCAGGGTTTGCTGATCGGTTTGGTATGAAACGTCCTGAATGCCCGCGGTTTTTTCCTGCAGCGTCAGCTGGCGCCATTTCGACATATCGAAAATGGTCTGCGTCAGGGTCAATGCCGCGCTGGTGGCATTGGAGTTGATGCCGTTGTTATCGCGAAAGCCGTTGGTATAGGTGTAATCCGCACCTAATCCCAGTTGAGGCAGTAATGGGCTGCGAGCTTCGTTGATTTTTTCGAATGCAGCATCTCGATCGGCCGCGGACTTACGCAGATCCGGGTTGCTTGTGCGCGCCTGCTGATAAACCTGCATCAGGTTTTCTGCATGGCTTATTGTACTGAGACCCGTCAGGCTCAAGCCGATAAGGATGGGGAGCAATTTCTTCATTTGCATTCCTTGTTGTGAAGCATCTAGCACTGATCTAATTCAAAAAGATACGCCGATTGTATCAGAGTCTACTCATGTAAAAAGTTGGCGTATCGTGCCATCTGGCGTTAATTTGCACCAATCTACCACAGCGTTAGTAAAACAGTAGCCAAACTACGTGGAAATCCATAATTTCATCACTATTGCCGTTAAAGGAACTCATGATGACTAAGCCCTCGCGACAGGTCGTAACCTGGTCGAAAAATGATGTAGAAATTATTGCACGGGAAACGCTATATCGCGGATTTTTTTCGTTAGATCTCTATCGCTTTCGCCATCGACTGTTCAATGGCGAGATGAGTGGCGAGGTCACGCGAGAAATTTTTGAGCGCGGCCACGCCGCAGTCTTGCTACCCTTTGACCCAGTGCGCGATGAAGTCGTACTGGTGGAGCAGATTCGTATCGCCGCTTATGACACCAGCGAAAGCCCCTGGCTGATGGAAATGGTCGCTGGCATGATTGAAGATGGGGAAAGCGTCGAAGACGTCGCACGCCGGGAAGCCGTGGAGGAAGCCGGGCTGCAGGTGGGGCGCATGCGTCATGTGCTCAGCTATCTGGCAAGCCCGGGAGGCACCAGCGAGCGCCTGACCATTAAGGTCGGCGAAGTGGACGCCTCGACCGCTGGCGGTATCCACGGTCTGGCTGATGAAAACGAAGATATTCGTGTTCATGTGGTAAGTCGGGAGCAGGCTTATCAGTGGGTTGAAGAGGGGAAAATCGATAACGCGGCCTCTGTCATCGCCCTGCAATGGCTGCAGCTGCATTATCAGGACTTACGAAACGAGTGGACAAAATGAAGCGTTATACACCTGACTTCCCTGAAATGATGCGCCTGTGCGAGACCAATTTCGCGCAATTGCGCCGCCTGCTGCCTCAAACTGACGCACCCGGCGAAACGGTAAGCTATCAGGTGGGAAATGCGCAGTATCGGTTAACGATAAGCGAGTCGACCCGCTACACTACGCTCGTGGAGATAGAGCAGACGGTGCCAGCGATCAGTTACTGGAGCCTGCCGTCAATGACGGTGCGCCTCTACCATGATGCGATGGTCGCTGAAGTGTGTTCGAGTCAGCAGATCTTTCGCTTCAAAGCGCGATATGATTATCCTAATAAAAAGTTGCATCAACGCGACGAAAAGCATCAAATTAACCAGTTTCTTGCGGACTGGTTACGTTACTGTCTGGCACATGGAGCGATGGCGATTCCGGTTTGTTAGCGTCGAGAAACCTACCTAAGGACACCATTTGGAAAGCCTGTTAAACCTTCCTCTGGCTGGTGGGGCCAGGGTGAGGATATTACAAATTACTGATACTCACCTGTTTGCTGAAAAACATGAAACGTTGTTAGGGGTGAACACCTGGGATAGCTATCAGGCCGTACTGGCCGCTATTCATGCCTCACAGCGCGACTGTGACCTGATCGTTGCGACAGGGGATTTAGCACAGGATCATTCGTCTGCGGCCTATCAGCTGTTTGCTGAAGGCATCGCCGGGTTTGCTGCGCCTTGCGTTTGGCTGCCGGGCAATCACGATTTCCAGCCCGCGATGTACAGCGCGTTGCAGGATGCGGGCATCTCACCAGCAAAACGCGTTTTGCTGGGCGAGCACTGGCAAATTCTGCTGCTGGACAGCCAGGTCTTCGGCGTCCCGCACGGTGAATTAAGCGATTTCCAGCTCGACTGGCTGGAGCAGAAGCTTTCGGAATCCACTGAGCGCCATACCCTGCTGCTGTTGCACCATCATCCGCTCCCGTCGGGATGCAGCTGGCTCGATCAGCACAGCCTGCGCAACGCTGGCGCGTTGGATCAGGTGCTGTCCCGCTATCCGCGGGTGAAACATATGCTGTGCGGCCATATCCATCAGGAGATGGATCTCGACTGGAACGGGCGCCGGATGATGGCGACGCCGTCGACCTGCGTGCAGTTTAAACCGCACTGCGCGAATTTTACCCTTGATACCATTGCCCCCGGATGGCGCTGGCTTGAACTACACGACGACGGTTCGCTGACCACCGAGGTCTGCCGTCTGACGAGCGCGCAGTTCCGCCCGGATACGGCTTCAGAAGGATACTGATGTCTACGCTTCTCTATCTGCACGGTTTTAACAGCTCGCCGCGCTCGGCAAAAGCGACGGCGCTGAAGTCATGGCTGGCGGCCAATCACCCGGACATCGACATGGTGGTGCCGCAACTTCCCGCTTACCCGGGAGACGCCGCCGAACTGCTGGAAAAACTGGTGCTGGAACACGGCGGCGAAACGTTGGGCGTCGTTGGCTCGTCGCTTGGCGGTTACTACGCCACCTGGCTTTCACAATGCTTTATGCTGCCCGCAGTGGTGGTAAACCCGGCGGTACGCCCCTTTGAGCTGCTCACCGCGTTCATTGGGCGCAACGAGAATCCCTACACCGGGGAACAATATGTGCTAGAGTCACGCCATATTTACGATCTCAAAGTGATGCAAATTGACCCGCTCGAAGCCCCGGATCTCATCTGGCTGCTGCAGCAGACGGGCGATGAAGTGCTCGATTACCGCCAGGCTGTGGCGTACTACGCCTCCTGCCGCCAGACGGTTGAGGAGGGCGGTAATCACGCATTTATCGGCTTTGACGATCATTTCACACAGATTATCGATTTTCTGGGGCTGCATTGACTGGCCCCTTCTACCTGTGAACACATCATGACGCAATCTTCTTACAACGCTGATGCCATCGAGGTACTCACTGGGCTTGAGCCGGTTCGCCGCCGCCCGGGGATGTACACCGATACTACTCGTCCTAACCACCTGGGTCAGGAAGTTATTGATAACAGTGTGGATGAGGCACTGGCGGGCCACGCGAAGCGCGTGGAAGTGATTTTACATGCCGATCAGTCGCTGGAGGTTATCGACGACGGTCGCGGCATGCCGGTCGACATTCACCCTGAAGAGGGCGTACCGGCCGTCGAACTGATCCTTTGCCGTCTTCATGCGGGCGGTAAGTTCTCGAACAAAAACTACCAGTTCTCCGGCGGCCTCCACGGTGTGGGGATCTCTGTGGTTAACGCCCTGTCTAAGCGCGTGGAAGTGAACGTTCGCCGCGACGGACAGGTGTACAGCATCGCCTTTGAAAACGGCGAAAAAGTGGAAGACTTGCACGTCACCGGTACGGTCGGTAAACGCAATACCGGCACCAGCGTGCACTTCTGGCCGGACGAAAGCTTCTTCGATAGCCCGCGTTTTTCCGTTTCCCGCCTGACGCATCTGCTGAAAGCAAAAGCGGTGCTGTGCCCGGGCGTGGAGATCGTTTTCAAAGACCAGGTGAACGACAGCGAGCAAACCTGGTGCTATGCCGATGGTCTGAACGACTACCTGTGCGAGGCGGTCAACGGTCTGCCGCTGCTGCCGGAAAAACCGTTTGTCGGCAGCTTTGCGGGTGATACCGAAGCCGTTGACTGGGCGCTGCTGTGGCTGCCGGAAGGCGGCGAGCTGCTGACCGAAAGTTACGTCAACCTGATCCCGACCATGCAGGGCGGTACGCACGTCAACGGCCTGCGCCAGGGCCTGCTCGACGCCATGCGCGAGTTCTGCGAATACCGCAATATTCTGCCGCGCGGCGTGAAGCTGTCGGCGGAAGATATCTGGGACCGCTGCGCCTATGTGCTGTCGGTGAAGATGCAGGACCCGCAGTTTGCAGGGCAAACCAAAGAGCGCCTGTCGTCGCGTCAGTGCGCGGCGTTCGTCTCCGGCGTGGTGAAAGATGCCTTCAGCCTGTGGCTGAACCAGAACGTCCAGGCCGCCGAACTGCTGGCCGAAATGGCGATTTCCAGCGCCCAGCGTCGTCTGCGCGCGGCGAAGAAAGTGGTGCGTAAAAAACTGACCAGCGGCCCGGCGCTGCCTGGGAAACTGGCCGACTGCACCGCACAGGATCTCAGCCGTACCGAGCTGTTCCTGGTGGAAGGGGACTCGGCGGGCGGTTCCGCCAAGCAGGCGCGCGATCGTGAGTATCAGGCGATCATGCCGCTCAAAGGTAAGATCCTTAACACCTGGGAAGTCTCCTCGGACGAAGTGCTGGCCTCGCAGGAGGTTCACGATATTTCGGTGGCGATCGGCATCGATCCTGACAGTGACGACTTAAGCCAGCTGCGCTATGGCAAGATCTGTATCCTTGCGGATGCGGACTCCGACGGTCTGCACATCGCGACGCTGCTGTGCGCGCTGTTCGTGAAGCATTTCCGCGCGGTGGTGAAAGAGGGGCACGTTTATGTCGCGATGCCGCCGCTCTACCGTATCGATCTCGGCAAAGAGGTCTATTACGCGCTGGACGAAGAAGAGAAAGCGGGCGTGCTGGAGCAGCTTAAGCGCAAGAAAGGCAAACCGAACGTGCAGCGCTTTAAAGGCCTCGGTGAAATGAACCCGATGCAGTTGCGCGAAACGACGCTCGATCCAAACACCCGCCGCCTGGTGCAGCTGATTATCAGCGATGAAGATGAGCAGCAGACCGACGCGGTGATGGATATGCTGCTGGCCAAAAAGCGTTCGGAAGACCGCCGTAACTGGCTGCAGGAAAAAGGCGATATGGCGGATCTGGAAGCCTGATCCCGCATCAGCTATTTATATAATCAATAAGCGGGGCATGTATTATTCCCCCGCTTTT
>NZ_JAFAGS010000120.1 GCF_019237635.1 Pluralibacter sp. | reverse complement strand
CGAGACTTTCCCCAGCAAGAAAACTAACAGAGGCCACATTAGTTACTGAGCCAACTGTGTACTCAGCCACATCAATAAAAGATTTTGAAATCAATCCATTGGAGCAAACCACTATGGCTATGTTCATCACTCCTCCTCAATCTGACTATCAGCAGATACGACACGCAAAGAACAATAAACAACTAAAACAATATTAATATGTTTGTTTTTATTTGTTTGTGAGGATTATCTCATTCTTTAAATCCACCTGACAGACAACCTGATGAGTCATGCGGTAACGATTTACCACAACCCGCGCTGCTCCAGGGGCCGCGAAACCTTAGGTCTGTTGAAGGAAAAAGGCGTCGAGCCTGAGGTGGTGCTGTATCTGGACACGCCGCCGGATGCCGCCGCACTGACGTCGCTGCTGAAGATGCTGGGCATGGTCAGCGAGCGCGAACTGATGCGCAAAAAAGAAGATCTGTATCAGACGCTGAACCTGGCCGACGACACGCTGAGCGAAGCGGCGTTGATTCAGGCGCTGGTCGACAACCCGAAACTGATTGAACGCCCGATCGTGGTCAGCCACGGTAAAGCGCGTATCGGCCGCCCACCCGAGCAGGTTCTCGACATCCTTTAATCCTCGCGCCGCAGCGCCTGAAGAAAGGCCTGCGGCGTACGCTCGCCGAGTTTTTTCTGCGCCTTACCGGTATTCCACAGGCAGCACAGCCGCTGCGCCAGCGCGTCGGGTTCCCCCGCCGACGGGATTATCATGCGCAATGGCTCGCTGAGTGAAATCACCGTCGGCGACGCGCCTTCACGGGGATGAAGCGCCACGCCCTCCGGACTTATCGCGAACCATTTTACAGGCTCTGTCTCAATACATTGGATAGCAACCGGACAGCACGCCCTGGCCTCAGAAAACCAGTTCAGCACCAGCGCCTGCGAAATACCGCTATAGACGCGGGCATAGCACCACCCGCTGACCGGCTCCCGCGCCCACAGCAGATGATGGTCGCCGCCGTCGTCCATTCCCAGCGACAGCAACCGGTAATGCAGGGCCAGCGTGTTGACCGCCCTGCCCGCTTTCAGCGCTTTCATCCCCTGCAGGCCAGGCTCGCCGGGGCGCTGATGCGCCGGTCGCAGATAGCGGTTCAGCGTGGCTCGCGAAACCGGAATGCCCAGCCCTTCCGTCACCAGAAACAGCAACTCATCCAGCGGCGCCCGCAGCGTATCACGCAGCGCGTTCACCAATGCTACCTGCTCCTGTCTCATCGCTTTGTGTACCACATGCGGCGTGGTATGACGGTCGGCAATCTGTTCACGATTGCGCCAGCGACGCACGGTCGTGACGGAAATGCCCAGCTCCTTTGCCAATTCACGGTCGCTTTTATCCGATTGTTGCAGGTAGCGTCGAATCCGCGGCGTGGTGGTGGCATTGGCATGCAGCTTAATTTCCATCGCATCTCTCCGGCATGAAATAAAACCAATCACATAAGACTTATGTAATTACAAACAATACATTGTGACCGATTTCACCTTTCAATCACCCTGTTTCACTAATAATCCGTATACATAACACACAATAACCATGCCGATCTCGTACGGAGCTCACAATGAACAATGTTCTGGGATTTCTTGAAGCCAAACTGATGCCGCTGGCGGCAAAGACTGCACAGCAGCGTCACCTGGGCGCGATTCGCGGCGCCTACGTTTCATTCATGCCATTCATTATTGTCGGATCGATCCTGTTGGTCATTTCCTCGTTTCCGAACCAGACCTACCAGCAGTTTATGTCTCACACCTTTGGGAACAGCTGGAGCGCGATCGTCGAGATCCCGTTCAATGCGGTATTCTCCACCATGTCGCTGTTTATCAGTTTTCTGGTGGCCTACCGTCTGGCGGAACATTATGCCGATGACCGCGTCTCCTGCGGCATCCTCTCGCTGGTCTGTTTTCTGATCCTCACGCCGTTTCTCAAGATTGCGGAAAACGGCGGCATCACCGTGATGCCGGTCGAGTGGATAGGCACCAAAGGCCTGTTCGTATCAATGATAGGCTCGCTGATCTGGACGGAACTGTTCTGCTGGCTGAAGCGCAAAAAGCTGGTCATCAAAATGCCCGACGGCGTTCCGCCAGCGGTGCAGGAATCCTTCGCCGCGCTGATCCCGGCGCTGCTGGTGATGATCCTGGCGCTGGTTATCCGCATCGCATTTGAAAACACCCACTACCAGACCATTCACCAGTTCATTTATGACGTGGTCGCCACACCGATACGCCATTACGGCACCTCTTATTTCGGCGCGCTGATGACGGTGTTCAGCATCACTATTCTGTGGTCGGTCGGTATCAACTCCGGCTCGATGGTTAACGGCATCATCCGTCCGCTGTGGATGGAAAACCAGACCGACAACATCGCCGCCATTCAGGCTGGCGTCACCCCGCCGCACATTATTACCGAACAGTTTTTTGACATGATCTGGATGGGCGGCGCGGGCGCCACGCTCTCGCTGGTCATCGCGATGCTGATTTTCGCCCGCAGTAAAAACATGCGCGAGGTGGCGCGTCTGGGAGCCGGTGCGTCGCTGTTCAATATCAATGAACCAATTCTGTTCGGCCTGCCGGTCATCATGAACCCGATTATGCTGATCCCGTTCAATCTGGTGCCGCTGGTGCTGGTGACGGTGCAGTATGTCGCCATGAAGGTGGGCGTCGTCGCGGTGACGACCGGGGTATTCATTCCCTGGACGCTGCCGCCCGTTATCAGCGGGTTTATCGTTACCGGTCATTTATCCGGTAGCCTGATGCAAATCATCAATTTACTGATTGGCGCGATGCTGTATCTGCCCTTTATGCGCATCGTCGACAAACAGTACCGTGCGGCGGAAACCGCCACGCAAAGCGAGATCAACACGCTGGCAAAACAGGAGTAAATGATGTGGGGAATTATTGCAACCTGGCGGATGGCGCTGGAAGGCGTTAGCGAATCCGCGTCCGCGCTGGCGGCAGGGAAAGCGGCATCGATATCGGTGGTCGATGCGGTTGCAGCCGTTGAAGACTTTCCGCTGTACAAATCCGTCGGCTTTGGCGGACTGCCGACGGAGAACGGCGAGGTGGAGCTGGATGCCGCCTTTATGGACGGCGACACCCTCGCCTTCGGCGCGGTGGGCAACCTGGTGGATATCGCCAACCCGGTCAGGGTCGCCCATGCCCTTAGCCGCCAGCGCTATAACTGTCTGCTGGTCGGCCAGGGGGCGCGGGAATGGGCGCTGGAGCAGGGTTTTAGCGAAAAGACTATGCTGACCGAACGCGCGATGCAGCACTACCGCAAACGCTGCCGGGAGACGCTCGATAAAGGTCTGAGCCCGTACGACGGTCACGATACGGTGGGAATTATCGGCCTCGACCGCCATGGTTCGATGAGCGTAGCTACCTCCACCAGCGGCCTGTTTATGAAAAAACGCGGCCGTATCGGCGATTCGCCCATTATGGGTTCCGGCTTCTACTGCGACAGCGAGGTCGGGGCCGCCACCGCTACCGGCGTCGGTGAAGACCTGATGAAAGGCTGCGCCAGCTATGAAATCGTTCGCCGTATGGCGGGCGGAATGAGCCCGCAACAGGCCGCCGATTCCGTGGTCAGCGAGCTGGAAGACAAGCTGATGTCACGCTTTGGCCGCGCCGGGGATCTCTCGGTCGTGTGCATGAACCGCCGCGGCGAATTCGGCGCCGCCACCAACATCAAAACCTTCTCCTTTGTGGTGGCGAGCGAAACGCAGCCGCTGACCGTGTTCCGCGCCGACCGTCTGCGCGAAAAGACCCACTATGTCCCGGTGGATGATGAATGGATGCAGGCCTACGCCGCGCGCATTCGCGCCCCGATTGAGGAATAAGCCATGGAATACCGTCTGATTACCCGTCTGGCTGAACAACCGCAGCCCGCACATCTCATTAGCTGGCCCGGCAGCCCGCTGCTGGCGGAGGTAGACTGCCCGGCACTTGCCGACATGACAGCCCGTGCCGCAGCGGGCGACATCGCCGATACGCAGTTCGCCTGCGCGCCCTTCGCCCGCATCACGCTGATTCCCGCCACCGCCTGGCAGGATGCGCTCACCGATACGCTGCTCAGCCACCTGCGCCCGCTGTTCGCCGCCCCGGCAAGCCCACAGGTGTTGCTGGACTGCACCCGGCTGGAGAACGACTGTGTGCTGGCGAAGACGCTGCGCTTTTTTTTCAATCTCGATCATCAGTTGACTGACCTGGGACTGAAAAACCAGGTCTCGCCGACCACGCGTGTAATGCAGTTAACCGGCTATTGCCAGCCCCTGGCGCTGGCTGACCTGACGGCAACTTTCCGCCTGCAGAAGGCCATAGCGCACGGTATGCTCGCCGCCCGCAGGTTGGCGGATATCCCGTCCGAACAGTGCACGCCACCGTTTGTAGTGGAAGAAGCGCAGCGTCTGTGTGCCGACTGGCCTTCGCTTCGCTGCGAGGTGCTCGACGAACGCGACATCGCGCAGCAGGGGTTGGGTCTGCTGCACGCGGTCGGCAAAGGGGCCTCCCGCCCACCGCGACTGTTGGCTATTCACTACGACGGGCGAGATGACGGCCCGGTTCGCAGCTACGTGGGCAAAGGCATTACCTTTGATACCGGCGGACTGTGGCTAAAAGAGGGGGCTGGCATGTACACCATGAAGTACGACATGTGCGGCGCCGCCAACGTGCTCGGACTGATGCTCAGCATCGCCCGTCTCGCCCTGCCGGTGCGGGTCATGGGGGTACTGGCGCTGGCGGAAAACGCCATTGGCCCTGAGGCGATGCAGCCGGGGAGCGTGGCCCGTGCCTGCAACGGCATGACGGTGGAAATCAACAATACCGATGCCGAAGGACGGCTGGTGCTGGCGGACGCCATCGCCTGGGCGGCTAAGCGACATCCGCAGACCCGCTTTATTATCGATCTGGCGACGCTGACCGGCGCGGTGGTAAAAGCGCTCGGCTATGAGCTCAACGGGCTGATGACCGAGAATGAAGCGCTACGCGCTACCCTTACCGCTGCGGGCATCGTCAGCGGCGATGAGGTATGGTCGCTGCCGCTGGATAAACGGCTGAAGAAACAGACCGACAGCGCCATTGCCGACCTGTGCAATACGCCGGGCAATAACGCCGCCATCAGCGCCTCCGCCGCCTGGCTGCTGCATCATTTCTGCCCGCCGGACATCCCGTGGGCGCACCTGGACGTCAGCGGCACCGCGCTGTGGCGGGAAAATGGCAGAAGCGTAGCCTCGGGCAGACCGATCCCGCTGCTGATGCAGCATTTGCTCGCTGATATTGCGGATTAATGGCGCTGGCTACAGCTTCAGAATCTCTTTGACGAACGGAATGGTCAGTTTGCGCTGGGCGGTAATCGACGCCCTGTCGAGCTGATCGAGCGTCTGGAACAGCGAGCGCATTTCACGATCGAGTCGCTTTAGCAGAAAACGACAGACGTCCTCCGGCATCTCAAAACCGCGCAGGCGCGCTCTTAGCTGTAGCGCCTGCAGCTTGTCCTCGTCAGAGAGCGGCTGCAGCTTGTAGATTTGTCCCCAGTCGAGACGCGAGGCAAGATCCGCCAGCCCCAGATTCAGCTGCCGCGGCGGGCGATCGCCGGTAATCAGCAGGCGGGTTTTGCCTGATTCAAGGATCCGGTTGTAGAGGTTGAAGATCCCCATCTCCCAAGGCTCGTCGCCCGCGATGCATTCAATATTATCGATACACACCAGCGCCAGATGCTCCATCCCTTCCAGTACCTCAGGTACAAACCACGTGCGCTTATCCAGCGGCACATAGCCCACGGCGTCACCGCGCTGCGAAAGCTCAGCACAGGCGGCATGCAGCAAATGGCTACGGCCCGCGCCTTCACGCGACCATAAATAGATGTAACCGCTATGATCCTGACGCAGCATCGTTTGCAGGGCAGCAAGAAGAGAAGGATTATCGCCCGGCCAGAAACTGGTGAAAGTCTCGTCGTCGGGAAGATAGAGTGGCAAAGAGAGCTGTGCCGGTGCGTTCAGAGTAACCTCAACATGGGCTTGCGAAAAACGCACAGAGTGTAACACAAAAAGCGCGGAAGGGAGAACCGGGCGGAGGACCCGCCCGGGGTGGGATCAATGAGACGGCGTCTCACTGTCCTCAGCATCCAGCACCACTTCTTCCGGGCGCAGGACGCTAATCAGTTTGAAGATAAGGCTCAGACAGATACCGACGATAGTCGCCAGCGCCATCCCTTTCAGCTCTGCGGCGCCGATGTGCACCTTCGCGCCGCTGACGCCGATGATCAGGATAACCGAGGTCAGGATCAGGTTCTGCGCTTTGCTGTAGTCCACTTTGGATTCGATCAGCACGCGGATACCCGAGGCGCCAATTACGCCGTACAGCAGCAGCGATACACCGCCCATCACCGGAACCGGGATAATCTGAATAGCCGCCGCCAGCTTACCGATGCAGGAAAGCAGAATCGCGATCACCGCCGCGCCGCCGATAACCCAGGTGCTGTACACGCGGGTGATCGCCATTACGCCGATGTTCTCACCGTAAGTGGTATTCGGCGTGGAACCGAAGAAGCCGGAAATCATGGTAGAGAGACCGTTGGCAAACATCGAACGATGCAGGCCCGGGTCGCGGATCAGATCTTTTTTCACGATGTTCGCGGTAACCACCAGGTGCCCCACGTGCTCGGCGATAACCACCAGCGCCGCTGGCAGGATGGTGAAGATAGCGAACCATTCGAAACGCGGGGTGTAGAAGGTCGGCAGCGCGAACCAGTGCGCCTGCGCGATAGCGGTGGTATCGACCATACCCATGGAGAAAGAGAGCGCATAGCCGACCAGCACGCCGATAAGAATCGGGATAATCGCCAGGAAACCGCGGAACAGCACCGAGCCAAAGACGGTCACTGCCAGCGTCACCAGCGACACGGTGACCACTTTGCCGTCAGCGGCCTGGCCGTCTGCTGGCAGCAAACCCGCCATGTTCGCCGCAACGCCCGCCAGCTCAAGACCAATAACCGCGACGATGGCGCCCATCGCCGCCGGTGGGAACATCACGTCCAGCCAGCCGGTTCCGGCCTTTTTCACAATAAAGGAGACCAGGCAGAACAGCACACCGCACATAATAAAGCCGCCCAGCGCAACCTCATAGCCCAACGGCAGCAACAGCAGAACCGGAGAAATAAAGGCAAAGCTGGAACCCAGGTACGCCGGAATTTTACCTTTGCATATGAACAGATACAGCAGCGTGCCAATGCCGTTAAACAGCAGGACCGTGGCCGGGTTAATATGAAAAAGCACAGGCACCAGCACGGTGGCGCCAAACATGGCGAACAGGTGCTGCAAACTAAGCGGGATGGTCTGCAAAAGCGGCGGTCTTTCACTAACCCCGATAGCACGGCGCGTCATAGTTGTTTCCTTAATCGATTGTTGTGTTTTAGTCAAAAAAAAGCCGACTCTCAAAGTCGGCTCTTTTTAATGAATCACTTATTTAGTACCAAAAATCTTATCGCCAGCATCGCCGAGGCCCGGGATGATGTACCCGTGCTCGTTCAGTCCCTTGTCGATGGAAGCGGTGTAGAGCTCTACATCCGGGTGCGCTTTCTCCAGCGCAGCGATCCCTTCCGGCGCCGCAACCAACACCAGCACTTTAATGCTGTGGCAGCCCGCGTTTTTCAGCAGGTCGATAGTCGCGATCATCGAGCCGCCGGTCGCCAGCATCGGGTCAACCACCAGCGCCATACGCTCGTCAATATTGGAAACCAGCTTCTGGAAGTACGGTACTGGCTCCAGGGTCTCTTCGTTACGGTAAATACCCACGACGCTGATACGCGCGCTCGGCACGTGCTCCAGCACGCCTTCCATCATGCCCAGACCTGCGCGCAGGATCGGCACAACGGTGATTTTCTTACCCTTGATCTGCTCAACTTCTACCGGACCGTTCCAGCCTTCGATGGTCACTTTCTCGGTCGCCAGGTCAGCGGTCGCTTCGTATGTCAGTAAGCTGCCAACTTCTGAGGCGAGTTCACGGAAGCGTTTGGTGCTGATGTCGTGCTCGCGCATCAGGCCCAGCTTGTGTTTAACGAGTGGGTGTTTCACTTCCACGATCTTCATTCTCTTTCTCCTCTGAGGGGCAGCCACAAAAAAAATCGCGGGATTATACCGCTTTTTTTCGTTAACGCCATACCTGTTCTCATTGATGCGGATCAAGCAAAGTGATTAACACTTTGTTACTCGCTCTAAATTAAAGCAAAAATAAACCCCGCCGGGGCGGGGTCGGGTCATCATGGCATTTATAGCGTCTCGCCGTTGCTGTCGATCACCTTCTGATACCAGAAGAACGACTTCTTACGGCTTCGCTCAAGCGTCCCCTGTCCTTCATTGTCTTTATCGACGTAAATGAAGCCGTAGCGTTTTTTCATCTCACCGGTGCCCGCCGACACCAGATCGATACAACCCCACGGCGTATAGCCCATCAGCTCGACGCCATCTTCCACCACCGCTTTTTTCATTTCTCGGATATGCGCGCTCAGGTAGTCGATACGGTACTGGTCATCGACGCTGCCGTCGCTTTCCTGCACATCAATAGCGCCAAAACCGTTTTCCACGATAAACAGCGGCAGCTGATAGTGATCCCAGAACCAGTTCAGCGAATAGCGCAGGCCAACCGGGTCAATCTGCCAGCCCCAGTCTGATTTTTTCACATACGGGTTGGAAACAAGACTCTTTGATTCATCGTAGTCCAGTTGCGGATTATCGGCGGTGGCTTTGGTGGCAAACGACATGTAATAGCTAAAACCGATGTAGTCGACGCAGCCCTGGGCGAGCGCCGCGTGGTCTTGTGCAGTGATATCCAGCGCAAAGCCGCGACGCTCAAAATAGTTCAGCAGATGCTGCGGATACCTGCCGCGCACGTGGACGTCGGTAAACCAGTAGCGGCGATGCATGGCGTTCATCGCCATCATCATATCGTCCGGCGCGCAGGTCAGCGGATAAACAGGACACATCGCTATCATGCAGCCAATCTGCAACGACGGGTTAATCTCCCGTCCCGCCTTCACCGCCAGCGCGCTGGCCACCAGCTCATAGTGCGCCGCCTGGAACATTACCGGCTCGCGATCTTCCCCCTGCCGGTACTTAATGCCGGAGTTGGTAAACGGCGCGAAATCCTCATGGAAGTTCGCCTGGTTATTGATTTCGTTGAAAGTCATCCAGTACTTCACTTTATGCTGGTAGCGTGTGAACACCACCTTCGCAAAGCGCACAAAGAAGTCGATAACCTTACGGTTGCGCCAGCCGCCGTACTCTTTCACCAGATGCCAGGGCATCTCGAAGTGCGACAGCGTAATCACCGGCTCAATACCGTATTTCAGGCACTCATCAAACAGATCGTCGTAGAATTTAAGCCCGGCCTCGTTCGGCTGCAACTCGTCGCCCAGCGGAAAAATACGCGTCCAGGCAATGGAGGTACGAAAGCATTTAAACCCCATTTCCGCAAACAGCGTAATGTCGTCTTTATAACGGTGATAAAAGTCGATGGCCTCATGGTTGGGGTAGTTTTTCCCCGGCAACACGCCGTCGGTAATCTCGCGCGGCACGCCGTGGGCGCCTGCCGTCATCACGTCGGCGACGCTTACGCCTTTACCGCCCTCCTGCCAGCCGCCTTCCAGTTGATGCGCCGCCACCGCGCCGCCCCACAGAAAGCCTTTCCTGAATCCAGACATAGGGTCTCCCTCTTGTATGCTCTAGTGTGCAACCTGCTGATTGAAACGGTAACCCGCGCCCCGCGCCGTTCCGCCGATGCTAAAAACCGCAAATTTCATGAACGTATTCCTGCGGAATCGTCATTCAGAAACCGGTTTCATTAAAATAATGTCTGTTCATTCAGCATGATGCAAGTTGAAGAATGTACCCGGTTTCATTTTCGTGAAGCGCTTCAAAGTTGACCGATTGAAAAGAAAAAAAGATATCCGCCGCCCAGGCTCGCAAACGTTTGCTTTGGCTGTTAGAATGGCGCCGATTTTACTTGCTAACGCAAACGCGTGGAGACTTTGCAGTGACCGACAAAACCTCTCTCAGCTATAAAGACGCCGGTGTTGATATTGACGCGGGTAACGCTCTGGTGGATCGCATCAAGGGCGTGGTGAAGAAAACCCGCCGTCCGGAAGTGATGGGTGGTCTGGGCGGATTCGGCGCCCTGTGCGCGCTGCCGCAAAAATATCGCGAGCCGGTGCTGGTATCCGGTACTGACGGCGTCGGCACCAAGCTGCGTCTGGCAATGGATCTCAAACGTCACGACACCATCGGCATTGACCTGGTCGCCATGTGCGTGAACGACCTGGTCGTACAGGGCGCTGAGCCGCTGTTCTTCCTCGACTACTACGCGACGGGCAAACTGGACGTTGATACCGCAGCCAGCGTAATCAGCGGCATCGCCGAAGGCTGCCTGCAGTCCGGCTGCGCGCTGGTGGGCGGTGAAACCGCAGAAATGCCGGGGATGTACCACGGCGAAGATTACGACGTGGCGGGTTTCTGCGTCGGCGTAGTGGAAAAATCAGAGATTATCGACGGCTCCAGAGTCGCTGACGGCGACGTGCTGGTCGCCCTGGCTTCCAGCGGCCCGCACTCCAACGGCTACTCCCTTGTGCGTAAAATCATCGACGTCAGCGGCTGCGACCCGCAGACGACCGAACTCGACGGCAAACCGTTGGCCGACCACCTGCTGACACCGACCCGCATCTATGTAAAATCCGTGCTTGAGTTGATTGCGCAGGTTGACGTTCACGCTATCGCCCACCTCACCGGCGGCGGCTTCTGGGAAAATATTCCGCGCGTACTGCCGGACAACACCCAGGCGGTGATCGACGAATCTTCCTGGCAGTGGCCGTCCGTCTTTAACTGGTTGCAGAACGCAGGCAACGTCAGCCGCCATGAAATGTACCGTACCTTCAACTGCGGCGTCGGCATGGTGGTCGCTCTGCCAGCCAGCGAAGCGGACAAAGCGATTAACTTACTGAATGAAAAAGGTGAAAACGCGTGGAAAATTGGCTATATCAAAGCCTCTGATTCCGAACAGCGTGTGGTCATCGAATAATGAAAAACATTGTGGTGCTGATTTCCGGTAACGGAAGTAACCTGCAGGCGGTTATTGACGCCTGCAGCCAACAGAAAATCAATGGCACCCTGCGCGCCGTCTTCAGCAACAAGGCCGACGCGTTCGGCCTTGAGCGCGCACGCGACGCCGGTATCCCGGCCCATGCCCTTTCCGCCAGCCAGTTCGCCAGCCGCGAAGCCTTCGACCAGCAACTGGTGCAGGAGATGGACGCTTACGCGCCGGATGTGGTGGTGCTTGCCGGTTATATGCGTATCTTAAGCCCAGCGTTTGTGGCGCACTACCAGGGGCGTCTGCTGAACATCCACCCTTCCCTACTGCCCAAATACCCGGGGCTCCACACTCACCGCCAGGTCCTGGAAAACGGTGATGCCGAGCACGGCACCTCGGTGCATTTCGTCACCGACGAACTGGACGGCGGCCCGGTTATTCTGCAGGCCAAAGTCCCGGTATTTGATGGCGATGACGAAGCGGAAATCACCGCCCGCGTTCAGGCTCAGGAACACGCGATTTACCCGCTGGTCATCAGTTGGTTCGTCGACGGCCGCCTGCAGATGAAAGACGGCAAAGCCTGGCTTGATGGCGACCTGCTGCCCGCCCAGGGCTATGCCGCAGAAGAGTAATCTTTCAACCCCTTACGTCAGTAAGGGGTGTTTTTTGCTGCGTAACGCATCGACGATTTTTAATCCCAGTACCGTACTTGCCAGGATAAGCGTAATACCGTTCGCCACCATTAACGGCACGTCGCCCGAGGCCATACCGTAGAGCAACCAGCACAGTACGCCGAACACAAACACCAGATACATACTGAGTGAAATGGCGCGCGTATCCCTGGTACGCAGAATATGCACCACCTGCAGGGCAAACGACCCCGTGGTACAGCATGCCGCCACCCCGCCTAACCAGGCATAATCAAACATTGCGCGCTTCCTTGCCGTCGTTCTCCAGATAAATCGCCTGCGCATTCCAGCCATGCGGCAACGGCGACGGGCGCGGGTAATCCATATTCAGGAGCGTCAGCCCGGACACGCCCCGGGCATAAAGGACCGGCAGCCCGCCAGGATAGGGTTCCACGCCCCATGCCTGTCCCGTCTGTGGGTTAAGGCACCACGCGTTATCCATGCCCATCCCCGTTGGCGATAATGGGTTACAGGGGGGACGAATGTCATAGTTTCCCTGCTCTCCATGCTCACTCACCCGCTGCGTTATTTGAATACCGTCAAACAGCACGCGGTTAATCCGCCCGGGCGTTTCGCTGTGAAGGTTGATGGCCCCCTCACATTCGCCGGTCATCCCCCGAAACTGAATTTGGCTAATCTCCCCCGGTTCACGCTGAGGGTCCCGCCGACGTGCGGACAGGAATACCGGGTCGGCCTCTCCCCAGTGGCATGCCGGAGCGGTTTCACACTGAAACGAGATGGCGGAAAACACCATTCTCCGCAGACGCCCGCCGTCGCGAGACACCAGGCCAATACCGCGATTTGAGCCAAAAATGGCGCAGTTGCTCACCACGATATCTTCGATATCCTGCCAGGTTTCGGTGCCAATTTTAAACGCGCAGCTTTTTGAACGCAGCGTACAGTTGCTTATCGTCACCTGCCGTACCGGGCGCTGGAGTTCTACGGGTTTCTCCGTGGTCTTCAGGCAGATGGCGTCATCCGCCGCGCTAAAATAGCTGTTGGTGATATGCACCTGTTGGCAGCTGTCGATATCCAGCGCATCGGTATTCGCCATCGTCAGGTCGTTATCCACCGTAATGCCATTGATAAATACCTGCGAGCAGGACACCAGATGAATCGTCCACATCGGCGCATGCCGCACCACGATGTTTTCCAGACGCACCTGTTGGCAGTTTTCCAGCAGGATAATGCGCGGGCGCTGCGCTGCGGGCGTGCGGTATCCCATTTCGTCCGCCGTCGCGGAGAACCAGCCATCCGCGTTGCCGTTAATCATGCCACCGCCGCAGATAGAGATGTTGCAGGCATCCCGGGCATACAAGAAGGCGCGATCGGAGCATTCAGCCCGACTCAACGCCGTTGCCTGGGTAAAATCGCGATAATCATCGCTGACGATGAGCTCAGCCCCCGGCGAAAGCCACAGGCAGGTATTTGAGCCTGCCAGTAGCCCGCCAACATAGTATTTTCCGGCCTCAACCACCAGACGCCCGCCGCCAGCCTGAGCGAGCGCGTCCAGAGCCTGCTGGAAGGCAGCGGTGTCATGGGTAATACCGTCGGCATGAGGGTGCCATTGCGAAAGAAAGAGGTCCATAAGCTTTCCACTGTAGAAACGGAAGGCTATCTGAACACAGGCCTCGCCCGCCTCGTACAGCCAGAGAGGCACAACAGGCGCGTTTTGCCGCGATAATCACAAACGACAGGCAAGCGGCCGAGAAACCGTGATATGGCGCACAGACTCCCGTTTCGCCCCGGAGTAAATACCGATACCCATCACACTTCGCCTTTTCCTCCCGGGAAAAAACGTGATCGATTTCACGGCATCAGAGCGGTGAGAAACGCTTTTCCGGCCATGCTCGCAGTTCTGTATAAAACCGCATCCGCCACGATTTCCCGAATTTCCCGGCACTTTTATTGTGCGATCTCCTCTTTCCTGTAAAACGCTATCGCAAATGACAAAAACAAGAACGTCACAACGAGAAGTAAAAACCCGCAATATCCTGTGCTGGGGGATGGGCGATATTTTTGGCAGCGGCGCCATGACCATTACGGGGTTGTGGCTGCTCTATTTCTATATCGAAGTTGCCGGGCTATCCCCTGCCGCCGCCGCATCTATTTTCGCCATTGCCAAAATCTGGGACGGCATCACCGACCCGGTGATGGGCTACATTACCGATAATATTCGCACCCGCTGGGGACGCCGCCGGATCTTCTTTATTCTGGGTGCCCCGCTGTCGCTGTGTTTTGCGCTGATGTGGGTAAGCGGCTTCGGCTATTTCTGGTATCTCGGCACCTATTTGCTGTTCAGCACCGTCTTTACCCTGCTGATGGTGCCCTATGATACGCTGCCGGCAGAGATGACCTCGCGCTATGATCTGCGCTCGAAAATGTCGGGCACCAGAATGCTGTTTGCCCAAGCGACCGCCTTTCTCTCCGCGCTAATCCCTGGGCAAATCATGGCCCATGTCCCGGATAAATCGCAGGCGTTTTTATACATCGGTATCGTGTTCGCCATTCTGTTCGCTCTGCCGTGGCTCTTTGTCTGGCGAGGCACCTGGGAGCGCGAAAACTTACCGCCCCCCAGGACACAACAGGGGTTAGGAAAAACCCTGCTGTCGCTGTACCGGGAAATGGCCTCCACCTTCCGCCTGCGTACTTTCCGTATTCACATCATGATGTATGTCGGCGGTGCGGTGGCGTTAGACATTTTCGGCTCGCTGTTTATGCACTACATGACCTACGTGCTACAGGTCGGCGCGTCCGTCGCGTCGCAGGCGATGAGTCTGATGACGCTGTTCCAGTTCTTCGCCATTCCGCTTTTTACCTGGCTGTGTATCCGGATGGGCAATGGCAATGCGTACAAGGTCGCCATCGCTCTGATCATTTGCGCGCTGCTGTGGTTCAGCCAGCTGTCGGCCTCCTGGGACCATGTGACAGGATTCTTGCTTGGCGGCGCTATCGTCATGGGGATTGCTCGTGGTGGTACTTATCTGATCCCGTGGAATGTGTATAACTTTCTCCCGGATGTAGATGAAGCGTATACCGGCGTTCGACGTGAAGGTATCTACGCGGGCGTCATGATGCTGACGCGTAAATTTTCCCAGGCGCTGGCCTTGTTTATCGTGGGCTTTGCGTTGGAAGCCTTTGGTTTCACCAAAGGCGTCGCGACACAAAGCGCCAGCGCGCTGAACGGGATCTGGTGGGTGTTCCTGGTCGGCCCGGGCATTCTGACCCTGCTTGCCCTGTATGGCGCTTTTCGTTTTCGCCTGAGCCAGTCCAGGCACCAGGTTCTGGTTACCGAACTGGAGAGACTGCGCGGCGGCGGCAAGCCGGAAGACGCTGCGCCGCAAGTGCGCGAGGTCGTCGAACTGCTCACCGGGCATCCGCACCGCAACCGCCACTGGCAGCCTTCTACTGTAACGACAATGAACGGGAGTTATCATGTCGCATAACGTCAATCGTCGTGAGACTCTCCTCCTTATCGAAAAACTCATCGATAGCATGATTGCCATTGAGGATAATCAGGGGCAATTTCTCCAGCGCCTGCCTGACGGGCGGGTGATTGATACCAAAGGCTGGGCCGGATGGGAGTGGACCCATGGCATCGGTCTATTTGGCCTGTTTCGCTATCAGGAAGTGACCGGCTCCGTACAGGCGCGCCAGATTATTGACGACTGGTTCGCCACACGCTTTGCCGAGGGTACGCCGGAGAAAAATATCAATACCGCTTGCCCCTTTTTGACGCTGAGCTGGCGTTACCAGAAAGAGCCGCGCAGCGACTGGCGCGCCTATCTCGAAACCTGGGGCGACGCCCTGTATCGCCAGATGCCGCGCACTGATGAAGGGTGCATGCAGCATGTGACGTATGAGAACCCCCATCGACAGCAAATCTGGGACGACACTTTAATGATGGCGGTCTTACCGCTGGCGAAGCTCGGGCTTTTATTCGACAGGCCCCGCTGGGTAGAGGAAGCTAAGTTTCAGTTTTTGCAGCATCTTCATTATCTCACGGACCGAAAAAGCGGCCTGTGGTTTCACGGCTGGAACTTTGAGGGTCGGCACCACTTCGCTGGCGCCTTGTGGGCCCGCGGCAATAGCTGGATAACCCTGGCGATCCCGGAATTGCTGGAGATGCTCAATCTTGATGAGCATGACGCGTTCCGCCGTCAGCTCTGCGGTATTCTTGAAAATCAGGCTGCGGCGCTCGCCCGCAGCCAGTGCGAAAACGGCCTGTGGCCAACGCTGCTCGACGATCCTCAAAGCTACCCCGAGGCCTCCGCGACGGCAGGGTTTGCCGCCGGGCTCCTGAAAGCGATTCGCCTCGGCTATCTCAACGCGAGCTATCTTCCCGCCGCACAGCGCGCACTGGCGGGCGTCATACAGCATATTTCGCCGCAAGGTGAACTCACGCAGGTATCGTTTGGCACCTCAATGGGACACACGCTCGACCATTACCGCACTATTCCCCTGACCCCCATGCCTTATGGGCAAGCGATGGCGATACTCTGCCTGGTCGAAGGGCTGTATCTTAGCTTATAGCCTTTACCGCCTGAGCGATGAGAGTTCATCGCTCAGGCTATCGGCGAAGCTGCGTACCCGCCCCGAGTCAAACATGACATGAAATCCCGGTGACGCCTCAGGCATCTGCTGGCACAGCGTTTCCATCTCAAACGCGCAGCGATACAGCGACTGCACGTTAGTATGACAAATCTCACGCATGCTCCAGCTGTTATCCACTTCACGGGCAAAATGGAGCGTAAAGAACGCTTTTTGCGCATGCACGAACAGTTGGCAGTAAAGCGCAAACCCCTGCCACTCTTCCTGCCAGCGCTGATACAGCGCCGAAGGAAAAGCCGCCTCATCGGCAAACGCTAACGCCTGCGCCCGCAGCGTCAACGCGCTGCTCGCCGCCTCATCCGTTTGTCGGGCGATGCAGGTCAGATTTTCCATTGACTGCGTCGGATCGTCCCGGGAAAAACGGATCCCTTGCGCAGACCCCGGAAGCCAGTGGTTGCGATCCAGTTGGCTGTATAAACTCCACACCGCCTGCCCATAGCTTTCGGGAAGCTGGCTGTGACGATGAAAAACGTGCTCCCGCACATAGATAGCCTGATAAAGCGTCTGCGTTGCCTGCTCAAGGAGTTGCTGGAAACGACGCGCGACCGGGGTTTGCGGACACCAGCCGTAGCATTCAGCCAGCCAGAGATCCAACAGCTGTTCCTGTGTTTTTCCGGCCCCGCCCCGCAGCAGCTGGCCGCAGGCAAAAAGGTTGCTTTCACTGAGGGTTCCCTGAACCCAGTGGTTATCCACGCTCTCCCAGCTGGTTTTACACACCGCGCCTTTTATCCGGGGATTGCGACTCTGGCACCACAGCAATCGTCCCTGTAGCTCGTCAATTCGCAGAAAGGGTAAAACACCCCATCCCACCTCTTCTCCGGCAAGATCAATATCAACCCATACGTCACGTTCGGTCACTTGCAGCAACGCAGGGTTATTGGGGAAAGCGGGCCAGAAGCGTTCTGGGGTCATTTTTATCGATACCGAGACAGAAGAAGGGAGGGATTCCATCGCCTCCAGCACCGTCCCAAGATCGTCATTGCTTGCCGGGAAAACGCGCAACACCAGGTGCTTATTTTGTTCCACCATCGTCTGCGAAAGCGCGGTGAAGCAGCACCGATATAATGTGAGACTCTGCGCGGGATCGCGCGCCTTATCGTTCGCGTGCCCGGTGTCCCAGCGGGGGCGCGTGATCGGCAATACGCCATCGGTACTGGAAAGGGCGATAATGAGTCCCGTTAGCGCAGGAACGCTCTGACATACGCAGCGCGCTTTGTCCGCCAGCCATTGGCTCCAGAAATCAGCATCAAAGCGTACCCCCTGCTTTTCCAGCAGGTGGGGGTGGGACAGCAGCAGCTCAGTGGGAAAATTCAACTCCTTCGCCTGTAAATAAAAATGCAACCCCTTCTCGCGGCAGTACAGCGCCAGTCGGTTAAGATAAATGCACCGGGCCCGTTGCTGGCCTGAAATTCTGTCGTTGTAGTGAAACGGCGTGTAGCCCGGCGGCGATACCAGCTTGCCAAATAAATCGGCCTGCCCGACCACTACGGTATTGAAACCATGCTGTGAAGCATACTCCACGAGTTGACAGGCTGACGCCCAGCTCCAGAATTCCTGATTATTCAGCTCAAGCGCCCGTATTTCCCACATTCTCTGACTCCGTTAGCCTTTTCGCAGGAAAACATAGCGTAAGCGGGAAAAGGCGTCTGCTTTCACCCTCACAACTTATTCACTGAAAACTGTCATACTTCTTTGACATAGTTGGACATTCAATGGCAAAGCTCGCCATAATGAAAACGCTGTACCAATCAACTGGAGTATGGATGTTCATGGGTCAGGATAAGCTTTATATCGAAAAAGAACTCAGCTGGTTGTCCTTTAACGAGCGCGTTCTCCAGGAAGCGGCGGATAAAAGCAACCCGTTGATAGAGCGCATGCGATTTTTGGGGATCTACTCCAACAACCTTGATGAATTCTATAAGGTACGATTTGCAGAACTGAAGCGGCGTATCATCATCAGCGAAGAACAGGGCATCACCGCGCATTCCCGTCACCTGTTAGGCAAAATTCAGGCCCGGGTGCTGAAAGCCGACCAGGAGTTTGACGGCCTGTACAACGAGCTGCTGCTGGAAATGGCGCGCAACCAAATCTTCCTGATCAACGAGCGACAGCTGTCGGCCAACCAGCAGAGCTGGTTGCGTCACTACTTTAAGCAGTACCTGCGCCAGCATATCACCCCTATTCTTATCAACCGTGAAACCGATCTGGTGCAGTTCCTGAAAGATGACTACACCTATCTGGCGGTTGAAATTATCCGCGGCGACGAGATCAACTACGCGCTGCTGGAGATCCCGTCCGACAAGGTTCCGCGTTTCGTGAACCTGCCGCCGGAAACGCCACGTCGCCGCAAACCGATGATCTTACTGGATAACATCCTGCGCTATTGCCTGGATGATATCTTCAAAGGCTTCTTTGACTACGACGCGCTCAACGCCTACTCGATGAAAATGACCCGTGACGCCGAATATGACCTGGTGCACGAGATGGAGTCGAGCCTGATGGAGCTGATGTCGTCGAGCCTGAAACAGCGCCTGACCGCCGAGCCGGTGCGCTTCGTCTATCAGCGCGATATGCCGGACGCCATGGTCGAAATGTTGCGTAAAAAGCTGGCTATTTCACGCTACGACTCCATCGTTCCGGGCGGACGCTATCACAACTTCAAAGACTTTATCGGCTTCCCGAATGTCGGCAAGGCCAACCTGGTCAACAAGCCGCTGCCCCGACTGCGTCACGTCTGGTTCGATAAGTTCCGTAACGGCTTCGACGCCATTCGCGAGCGCGATGTGCTGCTCTACTTCCCGTACCACACTTTTGAGCACGTACTGGAGTTGCTGCGCCAGGCCTCATTTGACCCAAGCGTACTGGCGATCAAAATCAACATCTACCGCGTGGCGAAAGACTCGCGCATTATCGACGCGATGATTCATGCTGCGCATAACGGCAAGAAAGTCACCGTGGTGGTGGAGCTGCAGGCCCGCTTTGATGAAGAAGCCAACATCCACTGGGCCAAGCGCCTGACGGCCGCTGGCGTCCACGTTATTTTCTCGGCGCCAGGGCTGAAAATTCACGCCAAGCTGTTCCTTATCTCCCGTAAAGAGGGCGATGAGGTCGTGCGCTATGCCCACATCGGTACCGGGAACTTCAACGAGAAAACGGCGCGGATTTACACCGACTACTCGCTGCTGACCGCCGATGCGCGTATCACCAACGAGGTGCGCCGGGTGTTTAACTTTATCGAAAACCCTTATCGCCCGGTGAGTTTCGATTACCTGATGGTGTCGCCGCAAAACTCCCGTCGCCTGCTGTATGAGATGATCGACAATGAGATAGTCAACGCGCAAAACGGACTGCCGTCCGGTATTACGCTGAAGCTCAACAACCTGGTTGATAAAGGGCTGGTAGACAGGCTGTATGCCGCCTCCAGTTCCGGCGTTCCGGTCAACCTGCTGATCCGCGGCATGTGCTCGCTGATCCCGCAACTGGAAGGTATCAGCGAAAATATTAACGTGATTAGCATCGTTGACCGCTACCTTGAGCACGACAGGATCTATATTTTTGAGAGCGGCGGCGAAAAAACAGTCTGGCTGTCGTCGGCGGACTGGATGACGCGCAACATCGATTATCGTATCGAAGTGGCGACGCCGCTGCTGGACCCGCGCCTGAAGCAGCGTATTCTGGACATTATCGATATCCTGTTCAGCGATACAGTGAAAGCGCGCTACGTCGACAAAGAACTGAGTAATCGTTATGTGCCCCGCGGCAATCGCCGCAAGGTGCGGGCGCAACTGGCGATTTACGACTACATCAAATCACTTGAGCAACCCGACTAATCTATGCCCATAAAAAATAAAACACCGCGACCGCAGGAAATCGCTGCGATAGATCTGGGATCGAACAGCTTTCATATGGTGATTGCACGCGTCGTTGATGGCGCGATGCAGATAATTGGTCGCCTGAAACAGCGCGTGCATCTGGCGGATGGCCTGAACGAAAACAACATGCTCAGCGAAGAGGCGATGGAGCGCGGGCTAAGCTGCCTGTCGCTGTTTGCCGAACGTCTGCAGGGGTTTTCGGCCTCCAGCGTGTGTATCGTCGGTACCCACACCCTACGCCAGGCGCTGAATGCGCAGGAGTTCCTCAAGCGGGCGGAGAAGATTATTCCCTACCCCATCGAGATTATCTCCGGCAACGAAGAAGCGCGCCTGATTTTTATGGGCGTCGAGCATACACAGCCGGAAAAAGGCCGCAAGCTGGTTATTGATATCGGCGGCGGCTCAACGGAGCTTGTGATTGGCGAGGATTTTGAGCCGCAACTGGTCGAAAGCCGCCGCATGGGCTGCGTCAGCTTTGCCCAGCTCTTTTTCGCCGGGCGCGTTATCAGCAAAGAGAACTTCCAGCGCGCCCGCCTGGCCGCTGTGCAGAAGCTGGAAACCCTCGCCTGGCAGTACCGCATTCAGGGCTGGAACGTCGCGTTAGGCGCCTCCGGCACCATTAAGGCCGTCCACGAAGTGCTGATCGAACTGGGCGAAAAAGACGGCATCATTACCCCGGAACGGCTGGATCGCGTGGTCGAAGAGGTACTGAAGTTCAAGTCGTTCGACGCCCTCAGTCTGCCGGGCCTGTCCGAAGACCGCCAGGCGGTGTTTGTTCCCGGGCTTTCGATCCTCTGCGGCGTATTTGACGCGCTGTCGATTAAAGAACTGCGGTTGTCGGACGGCGCGCTGCGCGAAGGCGTGCTGTATGAAATGGAAGGCCGTTTCCGCCACGACGATATTCGCAGCCGGACGGCGCAAAGTCTGGCCAGCCAGTACAATATCGATCGCGAACAGGCGCGGCGGGTGCTGGAAACCACCACGCAGATGTACGAGCAGTGGGTCGAGCAGAACCCGAAACTGGCGAATCCGCAACTGGCGGCTCTGCTGAAATGGGCGGCGATGCTGCATGAAGTGGGACTTAACATCAACCACAGCGGTATGCACCGCCATTCGGCGTACATCCTGCAAAACAGCGACCTGCCGGGCTTTAATCAGGAACAGCAGATGCTGATGGCGACGCTCGTACGCTACCATCGTAAAGCCATTAAGCTCGATGAACTGCCCCGCTTCACCCTGTTTAAGAAAAAGCAGTTCCTGCCGATGATTCAGCTGCTGCGTCTGGGCGTGCTGCTCAACAACCAACGCCAGGCGACCACCACGCCGCCGAAGCTGACGCTGAAGATGGAAGCCCACCACTGGACGCTCATCTTCCCGCACGACTGGTTCAGCCAGAACGCGCTGGTGCTGCTGGATCTCGAAAAAGAACAGCTGTACTGGCAAGGCGTCACCGGCTGGCTGCTGAAAATCACCGAAGAAGCGTCACCAGATATCGCCGCTGCCTGATTTCATCGGCGCATCCACGGCAACCAGCGTCTCCAGCGGCGCTGGTTTGCCAATGCCATACCCCTGCAGATAATCGATGCCCAGCGCAATGGCGGCTGTGCGCATCTCTTCGGTTTCGACATACTCCGCCACCACCTGCATCTTCTTCATCCGCGCCAGATGGCAAATCGAGGTCACTATCTGGTGATCGAGGCTGCTGCTCGCCAGGTTACGAATAAAGCTGCCGTCAATCTTCAGAATATCGGCATTGACCTCTTTGAGCCGCGCATAGCTGGCGTAGCCGGTGCCAAAATCGTCAATGGCGATACGACACCCGAGCTGATGCAGCTGTTCCAGCGTCAGGTAAGCCTGCGCCGGGTGGTTCAACGACTGACTTTCGGTTATCTCAAAAATCAGTTGCCAGGCTTCGACGTGATAGGTTTCTAATAGTGTTTCGACGCTGCGCGGAAAATGGGTGTTGCACACCGATGACGGCGACAGGTTGATTGACAAGCGCAGCCCCGGCAGGACGTCACGGTGCGCGTTCATAAAGCGCAGCGTATGTTCGACGACCCACATATCAATGCGCGACGAAAGGCCGAACTCGTGCGCCACAGGCAGGAACTCCGCCGGACCGATAAGCTCCCCCTGTTCGCCGACCATACGCAGAAGGATCTCGTAATAGTCATCGCCGCGAATACCCACAATGGGCTGCGCCATCAGGCGAAAACGGTCCTCTTCAAGCGCCAGTTGCAGGCGGTTCATCATCGCGATTTTGTCTTTAAGCCGCTGCTGCAGACGCATGGCGCTACTGCGCTGCAGGCTTTCCGGGTGGCTGGTCGTCAGGGACAGATCCGCAATGGTGCTCAGTTCCCCCAGCAGCAACGGCAGATGCTGCACCGGCGAGCGTACATAGCAGTAGCTGATACCGACGTTCGGCTGCAGCGGCATACCATCCCAGATGAAGCGAAACTTTTTCACCAGAATATCCAGCGCCTCAACACGCTTCTGATGCGCCTCGGTATTCAACCGGATGACGAGGTCGTGCCCGGACAGCTGATAAACGCACTCGCCTGGTTGCAGGAAATCGTCCAGCCATTGGGCCAGCGTCTGCTTGTACTGAATGCGCAGCATCATGCCGTAGTGACGGCCCAGCACCTCCAGCTCGGGAATACGCAGGAAGCAGAGCACCGACCACGGCGAGGTCGCCAGCACCCGGCTGAGCGCACGCAGGTTCGGCATATGAACAACCGGGTCGATAAACGCCATTCGCTTTACCCGCTGGTGGGTTAAGCGCTGCTGGGTTGCCAGCATGGAGGTATAAACCACGATAAAAGAGAACACCAGATAACTCGACGAGGTAATCGCCATCTGATTACTGTTACCGCCAAAATCAGGGATATAACGATAATAATAATGAATACTTATTATCAATATCGACGTCCAGAGTACCGACATAAATCGATAACCAAATCGCATCGAACCCCATAACATTACGGGAAGAAGTAAAGATAATGTGTAGTTTGTGCTAAATATTGTGCTTGAGTCAGTCATTGGCATTAATAGCAATGACAGGACGAACAGCAATACTATTACCCAGATAATAATTTCCACTGCGGAAACTTTTTTGTCTATTTGCAAACGTAACTGGGAAATAAACCCGCGGAGGTGGAGCGGGTTACGAATAATGCGAATAATAAAGTAGCACAGCGGCACGCCGGTCAGGCACCCCACCAGCAGCGACTGATAGTTGATCAGGCTGTTCAGCGTAAGGGGGGCAATTCCCGCCATTGACGCCGTCGGCGGCAGCATGTCGAAAAAAACCGCAAACTGCAGTAAAATCTGGAATACCGACGCCGGGAAAAACATTTGCCAGAACAAGCGTTGCGCCATCAGCCGCGAGTTACCGTGAGAGACATGGTGTCGCCGCGGCACAAAAACCCGGTAGCCGCCCCAACTGAGAATAATGGGGATAAGAAAATGCAGCGTCACCCCGAGCGAATCGGTGAAATTCATCCCCCGGGTAATGACGCACCAGACCCCGAGCACAATACCGGGCAGCGCCTCCCAGCCGAAAAAAAGCATCATGCTGAGCAGTAACGCCAGGGGCATATAATAGAGCGCGACGACCCCATTATCGAGACGAACAAAGGTATTTGTATCGCGGGCAAGCGGTAACAGCAACAGGGGCAATACCAGCGGTAATCCCCACCATTTATCACGGTTATTTTTATACCATTCAGTAAAACGCATAGATGCTCTACAGATACCCCAATTCCTGATGGGTATATTCAGACAGGCATCCAACCTGCGTTAATCGCCGCGAAAATTACGATAGCGCGGAATAGATAAGGAATTTTAATTATCAACCGGGCATAGCATTTGACTTAAATCAACAAAAGCGCCCCCTTGATTGATTAATCCTGCTTTTTTGGTTTTTCGTCTCATGAAAAGAATGGCGATTCGAAGATAATTATTCTTTATATAACATTACGTCATCTTTTTTCTGACGGAATTTTACATCACCGACAATTGACCCCGCCGCAAGGCTGTGCCTTAATGTGCGTACCGCCCAGTCATGGGTATCATTTAAGGACCCTTTGTGAACCAGGCAACCAGTATGCGAAAACGACACCGATTTAACAGTCGCATGACCCGGATCATTTTGCTCATCAGCTTTCTCTTCTTCTTTGGACGTTTTGTCTATTCCTCTGTCGGCGCCTGGTACCACCATCAGGATAAAAAAGCCGCCCAGGAGTCAAGCCAGGTCTCCGACACGTCCGCCCAGCGCTGACCACGACTAGCTGCGCCAGAAGGTTCTGGATAACAGAATAAGCACCGGAAAGATCTCCAGACGCCCCAACAGCATGGCCGCACACATCAGGTATTTCGACGTATCGTTTAATGTCGCGAACCCGGCTGCCGTTTCGCCAAACCCCAGCCCCATGTTGTTGATACACGCCGCCACCGTCGCAAACGACGTCAGCAGGTCGTATCCCTGCAAATTAAGCAGCCATACAAACGCGCAGGTCGTCAGGATGTAGAGGAAGAAGAAGCTCCAGACCGAGCGCAGTACGCGGTCGTTGATGATGGCTTTGCCGACGCGAATACTCATAATGGCGCGCGGATGGGCCAGTTGGTGAATCTCGTGGCGGCTTTGCTTAAACAGGATCAGAAAACGCAGCGCCTTAATCCCCCCGCAGGTTGACCCCACGCAGCCGCCAAAAAAGCTCGCGGACAGCAGCAATACGATAATATCCCGCGGCCAGGAGGCATAATCCGCCGTGGCCAGTCCGTTGTCCGTCATCATCGAGCTGGTCAGAAAGAAGGCGTGAACAAACGACTGCGGCAGGTCGTACATTCCCGCCCGCCAGACCCCCACGGTCACCACCGCCACCACGAGAGCCACCATCATGAGAAAAAAGCGCAGCTCCGCATTGCGGCGAAACGGCTTCAGGCTGCGACGGGTGATAGCGACAAAATAGAGCGTAAAGTTGACCGCCGACAGTAGTGAAAACGCCCCGGCCACCAGCTCAATCGCGTCGCTTTGATAAAAGCCGATACTCTCAGTGCGCGTGGAGAATCCCCCTAACGAAACGGTCGACAACCCGTGACACAAGGCATCGAAAAATGTCATGCCGGCAACCCAGTAAGCTATCGTACAGGCGCCACCAAGCAGCATATAGGTTACCCACAAGCTCTTCGCCGTATCCGCGAGCCGCGGCGTCAGGCGCTCCTCTTTAAACGGCCCTGGCATTTCAGACTGATACAGCTTCATTCCCCCGATACCCAGCAGCGGCAGCACCGCTACCGCCAGCACGATAACGCCTAACCCGCCAACAAAATTCAACTGGGCGCGGTAGTAAAGTATCGATTTGGGCAACGGCGTCACGCTGTGAAACACAGAGGCGCCGGTAGTGGTAATGCCGGAGACACCCTCAAACATCGCGTCCGCCAGCGACAGGGACAGCCCGTCATCCATCCACAGCGGCATGGCGCTGATAATGGAAAAAAGCAGCCAGAACAGGACGATAATCAGAAACCCGTCGCGGGTCTCAAGGTTGACCTTTTCCTGACGGGTCGCCGCCCAGCACAGCATCCCAGTGCTAAAGGCAATCACGAAGGTGGAGAAAAACGCAAACAGGCTGCGCTCTTTTTCAATCAGCGCCAGCAGCATCGGCGGAATCATCGTCAGGCTGTACAGCACCACGAGAAACGCGCACAAATGAAGAACAATTTTAAAGCGGGTTGAGATGTACATCGATGCAGCCGGGAGATAAGTTAAAAACCTGGTAAAACAAAGGATAACACCGGAACCGCAGGATGCTGAATATTTAAGAGGTCTGAGCAGATCTTATCGCCCTTCACCGGCAGGTAAAGGGCGAACATTATAAACGCGACAGCTCACTGCCGCGGGTAGTCTTTGTTAATCCACGCGTGGTCATCTTCCCAGGTGAACATCCACCGCCGTACCGGCCCGGCCATAACGTTGAGGTAATAGCTGTCATAGCCCGCCATCGTCGCGACCGGATGATACCCTTTCGGTACCATCACCACGTCGCGGTTGTACACCGCCATACACTCGTCGAGCGCCCGGTCGTCGGTATACACCCGCTGCATGCAAAACCCCTGCTCCGGGTTGAGGCGATGATAGTACGTCTCCTCAAGGTAAGTTTCCTGCGGCGGGTTGTCGGTATCGTGCTTATGGCTTGGATACGAACTGGTGCAGCCTTCATTCGTCCACACCTCCACCACCAGCAGGCTGTCGGCCGGTTTATCCTCCGGCAGAATGTTGTGCACATAGCGCTGGTTATTTCCCTTACCCCGAGCCTCGGCATCGATATCCTGCGGCGCGATAAGCCGGGTCGGCCAGTTGCCTTTACCTGGCGCGGCGCACACCGCCAGCTCAAGCCGGGTCAACGCCTGCACCTGCACGGTTTCACCTGGCGTGACGTATACCGCCCACGGTTTTTTCCGCTCGAACGGGCTCATCCGATCGCCGATATCGGCGAACCGCGCGGTCGGCGTGCTGATGGAGGCACGTCCGGCCACCAGCACCAGACAGCGCTCTTCGCTGACCGCAGGCAGCGTCAGTTGCTGCCCCTCGTTGAGCTCAAACGCCTCAAAGCCGACATACCCCCAGCCCGCCCGCTCCGGCGTGACGGACTGCGTGCGGCCCTGCACATCCGGCGGCTGCCAGCGCGATAATAAACGCGACATATCGCCTCCTCAGATAAGCCCGGCGTTACGCGCCAGACGGTTCAGGTTGTTATAGCCCAGATGCGCGTAGGTCAGCGGATGGGCGATAGCCGGATCCTGCTCCGCTTCCACCACTAACCAGCCCTGATACTGATTCTCTTTTAGCAGTGACATGATCGGCGCATAGTTGACGCAGCCATCGCCCGGCACGGTGAACACCCCGCTCAGCACCGCGTCGAGGAAGCTGGTTTTCCGGTTTTTCACCTCCGCCAGCACGTCGGCGCGCACGTCTTTGCAGTGGACGTGATTAATGCGCGACGCCCAACGCTGGGCAACCTGCAGCGGGTTGGCGCCCGCAAAGGTCAGATGACCGGTATCCAGCAATAGTCCTACCTCTTCGCCGGTATGGTGCATCAGGTTATCTACGTCCTCAGCGGACTCAATCACCGTCCCCATATGGTGATGGTAGGCAATCTGCACGCCCTGCTGCTGGGTGTAGCGGGCGAAAGCGGTCAGCTTCTCGCCGTATTCCGCCCAGCGCGCCTGCGGAAAACGCGGACGCAGGTGCACCGGCGTCTGCTGTTCGCCGTGAATGCAGTGCGTCACCTCCGCGAACACCATCACTTTCGCGCCCAGCTCGCGCAGCAGCGTCAGGTGCGGCTGCACTGCGGCAATTTCGTCTTCCACGCTGCGCTCCAGCAGGCGACCGGAGTACCAGCCGGACACCAGTTGCAAGTCGTGGCGCTGCAGAGTCGGTCCGAGCAGGTGCGCTTCACGCGGGAATTTATTGCCCAGTTCAAAACCGGCGAATCCGGCCTCTTTACCTTCGCTCAGGCAGGTTTCCAGCGACGTTTCCGCGCCGAGAGACGGGAGATCGTCGTTGGTCCATGTCAGCGGGTTAATACCTAATTGCACAGCCATAGTCTTCTCCTGAATTATGCTTGTCCGCGCTCACGCCACCAGGCTATAAGCTGCAAGTAGTTGTCCCGAATGCGCGCCACCAGTTGCGCATCATCGATATCATGTTTCAGCCACGCGCGGGAGGCGTCGCCAAACAACGTGCGGCCCACGGCGAACCCTTTCACCAGCGCGTGATCGGCCGCCGCGTTAAACCCGGCGCGAAGCTGCTCCGCCGGGGCATCCAGGCCGAGGATGACCACGCCGCGACAGTGCGGGTCGCGCCGCTCGATAATCTCGCCAAGCGCCATCCAGCCCGCAGAAGAGAGCGGCGGCAGCTTCCACCAGTCGGGGTAAATCCCTAAGTTGTAGAAGCGGGAAACCGCCCGCAGATAGAGATCGTCGCTGCGCGACATCCCGGCCGGTAAAATCACCTCCAGCAACAGCTCATGCCCGGACTGACAGCAGGCGTGGTAGACCTCCGCCACCTTCTGCTCCTGCTCCAGACGCAGGCCGTGCGCATCCTCCGGGTGGAAGAAGACCAGGCATTTCACCACGTGCTCCTGCGGCCAACTGATAAGCTGGCTACCGATATTGCCGTGCTCCATTTCCAGCGGTCTTGAGCCCGGCAGCTCGACAGGCCGTCCTATCCACCAGCCCTCCCCGGTTATCGCATTCAGCACATCCTGGCCGAAGGTGCCATCGCACAACAGCCCGGCCTTCCCCTCAAGCCCGGCGCGCTGCGCCGCTTCGCGGCTGGCCTGCAGAATCAGCGTTTTCAGCGTCGGTATGCGCTTGAGGCTGGCACCGCACTGCATCGCCATCTCCTCAAGCTGGCTGCGGTGGTCAAACGCCATCACGCACAGCTCCGGCCACGCGCGGCGGCGGGTGGTGACCCGGTGCAGGTGGTTAAGACGCGGGTCGAGATCCGGGCGCGGCACATCGCGCTCGCGCGACAGGTAATCATCAAGCTCGATTTTACTCGGCATCGCGGGCGCGCAGCCGTGGCGCGATACCACCAGCGCGCCGCAGGCGTTAGCATAGCGGCAGGCCTGCTCCCAGCCTTCGTCGTTGAGGTAGCCGCGCAACAAGCCGGACATAAACGCATCCCCGGCGCCCAGCACGTTGAGCACCTCCACCCGCACGCCGGTAACGGTCAGGCCATCGTCAAGCCGGGACGGAATCGCATCGGTATACACCGAGCAGCCCAGCGCCCCGCGCTTGCACACCAGGGTCGCCGTGCTCACGTTCCGCACCTGCGCCAGCGCCTGTAGCGTCTCAGTGCTGCCGCCCGCGATGTGAAACTCCTCTTCAGTACCGACGATAACGTCGAACAGGTGCAGTACTTCCTGCAGCTCGCGGGTCACCTGGTCGGCGGCGATAAACCGCGTTTCGCCGTCGCCCAGCGACGTCAGTCCCCACAGCACCGGGCGGTAGTCGATATCCAGCACCGTGCGTACGCCGTGACGGCGGGCGTAACCCAGCGCCGTCAGCACCGCCTCGCGGGTTTGCGGATGCGACAGATGCGTGCCGGTAATCGCCAGGCAGCGGGATGACGCGATGTACGCTTCGTCCACGTCGTCTGCGGTAATCGCCATATCGGCGCAGTTGTCGCGGTAAAAAATCAGCGGAAAGGTGTCCCGGTCCTTAATCCCGAGCAGCACCAGCGCCGTCAGCCGTTCTTTATCGGTGATGAGATGGCTGGTATCGCAGCCTACCTGGTTGAGCTCCTCGCGCAGGAAACGCCCCATATGTTCGTCGCCGACCCGCGCCAGCATTGATGAGCGCAATCCCTGGCGCGCCGTACCGTAGGCGACGTTTCCCGACGAGCCGCCAGGGTATTTGGCAAAACTCGACACATCCTCAAGCCGCGCGCCAATCTGCTGGCTGTAGAGGTCAACCGCCACCCGGCCCATGCATATCACATCAAACTGCTTTTCCACGTTGATACCTCGTCAAACAATGTCAATCACGTTCAGCCAGCGGCCTTCGCGGTGAGAAAGGGCGATAGCGTCAAGCACCCGCGACACCTTCCAGCCCTCTTCGAAATCCGGCCACATGGGCGCATCGGCAGCGATGCCGTCCACCAGGTCGCGAACTTCCACCGTTTTTTGATCGTTAAAGCCGATGCCGTGTCCTGCCCCAAGGCAAAAAGCGGCATACTCCGGGTGTGCTGGCCCTACCAGCAGCGTGCGGAAACCCTGGCGATTTACCGGGTCCTCATGCAGATACAGCTGCAACTCCGCCATCCGCTCCTGGGTAAAACTGATGGCGCCTTTGGTGCCGGTAATGACATACGACAGCCCCATCTTGCGTCCGCAGGCGACGCGGGAGGTTTCAATGACGCCCTGCGCGCCGCTGGCGAAGCGCACCATCGCATGCGCCTGGTCCTCATTCTCCACCGCGACCCTCTGCGATGAACCGGCGTGCGCGGGGCGCTCCGGGACGACGATTTTTAAATCGCCGCAGACCTGTTCGATGTCGCCGACCAGGTAGTGCGCCATGTTGACGATGTGCGCGGCTAAGTCCCCTAGCGCGCCGAGCCCGGCGGTTTCCTTAAAGCAGTGCCAGTGAATGGGCGCGAGCGGGTCGGCCATATAGTCTTCGTTGTGGGTGCCGTAAAAGTGGATAACCTCGCCGATTTCGCCGCGAGCGATAATCTCTTTCGCCAGTTTTGCCGTCGGGTTCTTCATGTAGTTGAAACCGACCAGCGTTTTCACCCCGGCCCGCTTCGCCGCCTCGACCATTTCACGGGCATCGTGGGCGCTCAGCGCCAGCGGCTTTTCCGAGTAAACGTGTTTGCCGTGACGAATCGCCTCCAGCGCCATCTCCTTATGCAGATGGTTCGGCGAGCAGATGTCCACCACATCGACATTCGGGTCGGCGACCAGCGCGCGCCAGTCGCCGGTCGCGCGGTTAAAACCAAAGGCCTGCGCCCGCTGCGCCGCCAGCTCCGGCGTGACCTCCGCGACTATTTCGCGCACTAGTCGGCCTTGCAGGTTGAACACCGTCGGCGCCTGCGCGTAGGCAATGGCGTGCGCTCTGCCGATATAGCCGGTACCGATTAACCCAATGCGTACGTCTTTCATCATCCGTTCCCTCACAGTGCGCCGCGGCGGCTCTTGGCATAGGTGTCAAAGGCGACAGCCAGCACAATAATTAACCCGGTAATAATTTGTTGGTAGTAGGCCGACACGTTCATCAGCACCAGCCCGTTAATCAGAATGCCCATAATGATCGAACCGATGATGGTGCCGCCAATGCGGCCATAGCCGCCCATCAGCGACGTCCCGCCGATCACCACCGAGGCAATCACACGCAGCTCAAACGAGATCCCGGCGACCGCTTCCGCGCTCCCCAGACGCGCGCTGAGAATAAAGCCCGCCAGCCCGGCCAGGCAGCCAATCAGCACATACACGCTTACCAGCACGCGTTTGACGTTCACCCCCGCCAACCGCGCCGCCTCCGGGTTGCCGCCGATGGCGTACACAAAGCGCCCCCAGCGGGTTTTATGCAGCGCCAGATAACCGCCGACCGCCACCAGCGCAAAGATCCAGATTGGAATGGAGATGCCCAGCAGCTCCCCGCGCCCCCACCAGCGATAACCGGCGTCAAAGCCGGCAATCGGCGCGCCATCGTTAATCACCAGCGTCAGGCCGCGCCAGATGGTCATCCCGCCGAGAGTGACGATAAACGGCGGCAGGCGCAGGCGGGTGACGCCGAGACCATGCAGGAAACCAATCACCGTGCCCATCGCCAGACAGATACCGAGGCCAATCAGCCAGCTCAGACCGCCCCAGGCGTTGGGGTCGACGGTGGTAAAGTTATCGCCTTTGATGACCCAGGCCGCGGTCATGGCGCACACCGCCAGAATGGAGCCGACAGAGAGGTCTATCCCGGCGGTCAGAATCACGAAGGTCATCCCTACCGCCATGATCCCGTAGATGGACACCTCGGTCAGGATGTTGAAAATATTACGTTCGGACAGGAAATTGCTGTTCTGCAGCTGAAAGAAAATCAGCAGCAGGATCATAAAGATCAGTACCCCGAAGCGCTCAAAGAAGGCGATCGGATCGATACGTCCGGTGCGCTTTACCGGCGTTTGCGTTTTGGACATCATCTGCGTCATGGAAAACTCCGTTATGCCGCGTTCAGGGCGTTGTGGTTGATGGCCATCATCATCATGAGGCGCTCTTCGCTGGCGTCGTCGCCGTGAATTTCGCCAGTCACCCGGCCTTCGCTGAGGGTAATGATGCGATCGGATACCGCCATCACCTCCGGCAGGTCGGACGAAATCACGATCACCGCCACGCCCTGCTTCGCCATATCAAACAGCACCTGGTGCACTTCTGATTTGGTGCCGACATCAATACCGCGGGTAGGCTCATCCACGATCAGCACGCGCGGGTTAAGCGCCATACAGCGCGCGAGGATCACTTTTTGCTGGTTGCCGCCGGAGAGCTTGCGCACCTCCTGATCGCTGTTCACCATTTTGATCTGCAGCGCCTGGCGGTAGGACTCGATCAGGTCATCCTCTTTGCGGGTGTTCACGAAATAACGCCAGCGCAGCAGCGAAGAGAGGCTGGAGAGCGACAGGTTGTCGCGAATTGACAACCCCAGCACCGCCCCCTCTTTTTTGCGGTCTTCCGGCACCAGCGCAATGCCCTGATCGAGGGCGTGCATCGGATCGCGCGGCTGGTAGGGCACGCCATCAAGCTCTATGCTTCCGCTGCTAAAGCCATCGGCGCCGAACAGACAGCGCGCCACCTCGGTACGCCCGGCGCCCACCAGCCCGGCGATGCCCAGCACCTCGCCGGTGTGAACGTGGAAACTGATGTCATGCAGCGCAATGCCGTGCGGATCCAGCGGCGGTTTTTCGCGACACAGCCCTTTCACCGCCAGGCGTACGGGTTTGTCCTCATGGTGAGTTTCGCTCGCCGGACGGCGGTTGAACGCCACGTCGCGCCCGACCATCAGGCGAATCAGTTGCTCTACGGTGGTATCCGCCACCGCGCCGGTGCCGGTAAAACGGCCATCCTGAAAGACGGTGAATTTATCGCAGAGCTGGAAGACTTCGTGCAGGCGGTGGGTCACGTAAATGATGCTCACCCCTCGGCCTTTCAGTTCGCGCACCACCCGGTGCAGGCTGTCCACTTCGCTGTCGCTCAGCGCCGCGGATGGTTCATCCATGATGATCAGTTTGGCGTTCAGCGTCAGCGCGCGGGCGATCTCCACCATCTGCTGCTGCGCCACGCTCAGGCGCGCCACTGCGGTCGTCGGCGCGACGTTCAGTTGCAGGTAGTTGAGGATCACCTGCGCTTCCTGGTTGACCGCCTTTTCATCGACGATCAGGTTACGTTTACGCGGCTCGCGCCCGAGGAACATGTTTTCCGCGACGGTCATATTGGGCAGCAGGTTAAATTCCTGATAAATAGTAATAATGCCCTTGTTCTGCCGGTCCACCGGCGAGTCTTCCACCGACAGCGTTTCGCCGTTAAACCAGATTTCGCCGCTCGTCTGCGGCTGCGCCCCGGCCAGCGCCTTCAGCAGCGTGGATTTTCCCGCGCCGTTTTCCCCCAACAGCGCGTGAATTTCGCCTGTGCCGACGGTCAGTTGCGCGTTGCAAAGCGCCCAGACGCCGGAAAAACTTTTCGCCAGTTGGCTGACGTTGAGTAAAGGTTGCGACATCGACCTGCTCCTTCTTCATGGTGGGCCGCCGCCGTGGCGACGACCCAGGACAAATCAGTTACCGGCCTCGTTGATGCGCTCGGCCTGCTGCAGGTTTTCTTTGGTGATAAGCGTCGGCGGGTAGTCTGCGCCGGTGATCGCCTTCTTCTCACGCACATTGGCGACCAGTTGGCTCATCGCGGTCTGCACCGCAAAACCCGGACGCTGATCCGCCGTCACCGCCATCCAACCGTCGCGCACGCGCGCCAGCGCTTCCGGCACCGCGTCAAAGCCCGTCACCAGCACGTCGCCCGGCTTCAGGCCCTGGCCCTGCAACGCTTCAATCGCGCCCAGCGCCATATCGTCGTTGGCGGAGAGGATCACCTGCGGGCGCTTCGGCAGCGATGGCAGCACGCTCTCGACAATGCGCATCCCTTCAGAACGCATCCAGTTGCCGGTCTGATCGGCGACGATTTTGTACTTATCACCGCCCGCCTTCAGGCTGTCGCGAATACCTTTGGTACGCTCGATGTTGGACGACGAGCCTGGCTGCCCGGTCAGCAGAATAATGTCCGCGCCGTTGGGGAATTTGGTCTTCACAAAGTCGCCGATGGCCTGGCCGCCTTTGTAGTTATTAGCGCCAAAATGCGGCACCTTCTTCTGGCTGTCGACGGAACGGTCGAGGGTCACCACCGGCAGCTTTGCATCCTGAATCTCATCGACCGCACTGGAAACGGCATTGACGTCATTGGGCGAAACGATAAACCCCTGCGCGCCGCGGGTGATGGCGTTTTCAAGGTCAGCGACCTGCTTAGGCGAACTGCCCTGCCCGTCCAGCACCTGTAGGTTGACGCCCATCTCTTTGGCGGCTTTTACCGCCGTGCGCTGCATGTGAACTTCAAACGGCATCGCCAGGTTCGGCGTACTAAAAACAATCTGCTCGTTATCGGCGATGGCCGCCCCGGATGTCACGGCGATGAGGGCGGCTAAGATCAGCTTTTTCATTGTTATGTCTCTCTGTGTAGGGGAAGTTATTTGTCTTATTAGAGGGAGACTTCTCGCCGGCTGTGCAGCGACTCCAGCGCTTTATCTGCCAGATACAGCGCCCGTTCACCATCGTCGCCGCTGCATTCAGGAACCGCCTCGCCGCGCAGGACGGCGACAAAGTGTTCCCATTCCGCGGCGTAGGCGGATTGGTAACGTTGCAGGAAAAAGTGTTCCGGCAACGCGCTGGTGCAGCCGTTCTGACCGTAGTGCTGCACCTGGTTTTCCAGAATATTGCCCGCGCAGAGCAGCCCTTCGGAGCCGTGCAGCTCAAGGCGCTGATCGTAGCCGTAGGCGGAGCGGCGGCTGTTGACGATGGTCGCCATCGCGCCGGAGGCGTATTTGAGCACGATAAAGGCGGTATCAATATCGCCCGCAGCGCCGATGGCCGGGTCAACCAGGTTGCTGCCCTGGGCATACACCGACACCGGTTCTTCACCCATGATAAAGCGCGCCATATCAAAATCGTGGATGGTCATGTCGCGGAACATGCCGCCAGATACGCGCACATACTCCGCCGGCGGCGGCGATGGGTCGCGGGAGATAATCACCAGCGATTCCGGCGTGCCGATGCGTCCGGCCTGAGCGTCGGTTTTTACGCGGCGGAACTGCGGATCGAAACGACGGTTAAAGCCGATAAACAGCGGCACGTCATACTCTTTGACCACCTTCAGGCAATCGCGAACGCGCGCCAGGTCCAGATGAACCGGTTTCTCGCAGAAAATGGCCTTGCCGTGACGGGCGGCCAGTTCAATCAGATCGGCATGGGTGTCAGTCGCTGAGGCAATCAGCACCGCGTGAACGTTAGGGTCAGTCATCGCCTCATCGAGGCTCTGCAGGCGGGCCTGATACTGCGTGGCAAGACGCGTGGCGAATTCGTGGTTAGGGTCGACGACGGACCACAGCGTCGTCTCTTTGTGAGTGGCGATGTTAGCTGCATGTACCTGGCCGATACGGCCAGCGCCCAGTAAAGCAATGTTAAACATAACGGCTCCCGGTGTTGGTGAATGCGGTGA
>NZ_JAFAGS010000135.1 GCF_019237635.1 Pluralibacter sp. | reverse complement strand
ATGCCGAAGGCGTCCAGAAAGGTGCTTTTTCCGGCGCCCGGCGTGCCGGTGACGCCGATGCGCAACGCATTGCCGCTAAAGGGCATAATGGCATCCAGCAGCCGTGTGCTCAGGGCCTGGTGGCGGGGATGCTGGCTCTCGACCAGCGTCATAGCCTGGGCGAGCGTGGCCCGCTCACCCTGACGCAAGCGCTGTACGGTGTCTGCCAGCGTGGTGTCGTTAATCATGATGTTGGCTTATCCGCATCAGCACGTCGCGCACGCTTTCCAGCATCGGCGTGCCGGGGCCGTAAATGGCCGCCACGCCGCGCTCTTGCAGGAAGGCATAATCCTGCGGAGGGATCACGCCGCCCGCGATGACGCAGATATCGTCGCGTCCCCATGTTCTCAGCGCCGCCACCAGTTCAGGGATCAGCGTCTTATGGCCCGCCGCCAGCGAGGAAGCGCCAACCACGTGCACGTCGTTTTCTACCGCAAGGCGGGCTATTTCCCCCGGCGTGGAGAACATCGGGCTGAGATCGACATCGAAGCCGAGATCGGAATAGGCGCTGGCGATCACTTTGGCGCCGCGATCGTGACCATCCTGGCCCATTTTGGCGATCAGAATGCGTGGACGGCGGCCATTGTCCGCCAGAAACTGTTCTGTTTGCGCAACAATGGCGTCAAATTCGCAGGCGGATTTGTCGGACTGATGGTAGCTCTGCGCAATGACCCCGGTGACGCACTGGCTGGGCACCAGATAGCGGTCGAACGCCGCTTCCAGCGCATCGGAAATCTCGCCAAGCGTGGCGCGCACGCGGGCAGCGTTGACGGCGGCGGCCAGCAGGTTTTCATTGTGTTGCGCGGCGTGGGTCAGCGCCTTCAGTGCTGCGTTGACGGCGGTGTCGTCACGGGTGGCGCGAATATGCGCCAGCGCAGCGATCTGCTCGTTGCGCACCTTGACGTTGTCGATTTCCAGCACCGCCGTTTCGTCTTCTTTTTCCAGCTTGTATTTGTTGACGCCGACGATAACGCGTTTGCCCTGGTCGATCAGCGATTGTTCGCGGGCGGAGGCCTCTTCGATCATCCGCTTCGGCAGTCCGGCCTCAATGGCTTTGGCCATTCCGCCTGCGTCGTCAATTTGCCGGATGATCGCCCGCGCCTGTTTCACGATTTGATCGGTCAGCGACTCCACGTAGTATGACCCGGCCAGCGGATCCACCGTGCGGCAGAGCGCTGACTCTTCCTGAATGATGATCTGCGTGTTACGCGCGATGCGGGCGGAAAAGTCGGTAGGCAGGCCAAGCGCTTCATCGAAGGCGTTGGTATGCAGCGACTGGGTGCCGCCAAGGGTGGCGCCGAGCGCTTCAATGGTGGTGCGGATCACGTTGTTATACGGATCCTGCTCAGTCAGGCTCCAGCCGGAGGTCTGGCAGTGGGTGCGCAGGGCTAAGGATTTCGGGTTGGTCGCGCCGAAGCTGCTGACGGCCTCGCTCCACAGGTAGCGGGCGGCGCGCAGCATCGCGACGTTCATAAACAGATCCATGCCGATGCCGAAGAAGAACGACAGGCGTGGCGCGAAATCGTCAATTTTCAGCCCAGCGGACTGCGCGGCTCTGATGTATTCAATGCCGTCGGCCAGGGTAAAGGCGACCTGCTGTACGCAGTTGGCGCCCGCTTCGCCCATGTGATAGCCGCTGATGCTGATGGTGTTAAAGCGCGGCATGTTGTCCGAACACCAGGCGATGATGTCGGCGATGATACGCATGGAGGGTTTTGGCGGGTAAATGTAGGTGTTGCGGCACAGATACTCTTTGAGAATATCGTTCTGGATAGTCCCGGTGAGCTGTTGTGGCGCAACGCCTTGTTCTTCTGCCGCCACGATATAAAACGCCATAACCGGCAGCACCGCGCCGTTCATGGTCATCGACACCGACATTTTATCCAGCGGGATCTGGTCGAACAGCACCTTCATGTCTTCGACGGTATCAATCGCCACGCCAGCTTTGCCGACATCGCCCGCCACGCGCGGGTTATCGGAGTCATAACCGCGGTGGGTGGCGAGGTCGAAGGCGACGGAAAGCCCTTTCTGTCCGGCAGCCAGGTTGCGGCGGTAGAAGGCATTGGACTCTTTGGCGGTAGAAAAACCAGCGTACTGGCGGATGGTCCAGGGCTGGGCGGTATACATGGTGGCGCGCGGGCCGCGAACGTAGGGCGGCAGACCGGGAAGGGTGCCGGTAACTTCCAGATTATCGAGATCGGCTTCGGTGTACAGCGGCTTGATGGCAATGCCTTCCGCCGTTTGTTTGACCAGCGAGTCGACGGTTTTTTCCCGCCGACTGAGTTCCTTGTTGGCAAGGGTTTGCCACTCCTGCAAGTCTGACATTTTTTGCTCCGTATTCCGCAATTAAACCAGGGGATTGCAGATACGGTGAGCTTTTTACGCCACCTTGTCGCCAGCAAAAAACAGCCAACGGTGCGTCGTTTTTTGCCGGGTGAGATTATTTAATGTGTGATGGATTTCAAAGACGTGAAGAGGAAAAAAGAGAACGGCGGATAAGACGCAAAGCCCCTGATCCGCCGTTGTCGATCGTTGAGAGCGTTAGTCCTGGCGCAATACCTTGTGCCCGTATTCCAGCAGCGCATCGGTGACGCGGCGCATCATGCGGCTTTCCGGGGCAAAGCGGTGCCAGTACAGCATCCGGCGCTGAAACAGGCCCGGCGTCAGGTTAATCAGCTCGCCGCTTTCCAGTTCTTTCTCAATCTGCAGATGCGGGATCATACAGCAGGTCGTCCCCTGACGCGCCAGTTGTACGAACGCTTCAGAGGAGTTGACGATATGGCAGGGCACGCTGCCCGGCGGCAGGTCGAAGTTCTGCTGTAAAAACGCCTGGTGCATGTCGTCCAGGTGATCGAAGGCGACAACCGGTGCCTTTAGCAGGGCTGAACGGGTGACGCCGTTCGGAAAATAGCGTTGCGCAAAGGGTTTGGACGAGACGAACAGGTAGTCGAGCGCGCCAAGCTGATCGACCAGGCAACTCGGTAGCGCCTGCGGCTGGATACTCACGGCGCCGACCACTTCCCCGCGGCGCAAGCGCTCCTGGGTTCGGGTTTCATCCTCAACCTGCAGGTTAAGGCGGATAGGGGAGTCAGCCAGCACGCCCGACAGCGCGGGCAGCAGCCAGGTCGCAAGGCTGTCGGCGTTGACCGCCAGCGACAGCAGCAGCGGCGTGGAGCCGGTTTGCTCATCGCCCAGCCACTCCTCTTCCAGCAACTCCACCTGGCGCAGCAGCGCCAGCAGCTTTTGTCCCTGCTCGGTAGGGCGCGGCGGTACGGTACGCACCAGCAGAGGTTGCCCGAACATATTTTCCAGCTGTTTTATTCGCTGGGAGACGGCGGACTGCGTGATACATAGCTTTTGGGCGGCGCGTTCAAATCCACGTTCCCGAATGACCGCATCCAATGCCTGTAGTGTTCTGTAGTCCGGACGTTTCATCGCTATGATGGGCTCCTCAGTTGTGTGTGCATTGTCGTTTTTCAGCACTATGACATAAATTTTGCTTTGATACAGACCAAATTGCTGAACGCCGCTGCCACATGGATTTCCTGAATGTTCTATAATGCGCCACATCTGAAACAGTACAGGCAAAAACCATGACACAGGATGAACTTAAAAAAGCAGTTGGCTGGGCAGCGCTTCAATACGTACAACCAGGCACGATTGTGGGAGTCGGTACCGGCTCTACTGCGGCGCACTTCATTGACGCGCTGGGTACCATGAAAGGCCAGATTGAAGGCGCCGTCTCCAGCTCGGATGCTTCTACTGCCAAGCTGAAAAGCCTGGGGATCACCGTGTTCGATCTCAATGAAGTCGACCGTCTTGGCATCTACGTTGACGGTGCGGATGAAATCAACGGCCACATGCAGATGATCAAAGGCGGCGGCGCGGCGCTGACCCGTGAGAAAATCATCGCCTCCGTGGCGGATAAATTCATTTGTATCGCAGATGCGTCCAAGCAGGTCGACATTCTGGGTAAATTCCCGCTGCCGGTCGAAGTGATCCCAATGGCGCGCAGCGCGGTCGCCCGCGAGCTGGTGAAGCTGGGTGGTCGTCCTGAATACCGCCAGGGTGTCGTGACCGACAACGGCAATGTGATTCTGGATGTGCATGGTCTGGAAATTCTCGACGCTGTTGCGCTGGAAAATGCGATCAATGGCATTCCGGGCGTGGTGACCGTTGGGCTGTTCGCCAACCGTGGCGCGGATGTAGCGCTGATCGGCACCGCAGATGGCGTGAAAACCATCGTGAAATGATCTGACGGGAGTCGTTCTGGCTCCCGTAAAAAATTTTCCCCAGGTGAAATTCGGTGACTTGTGTCACATTTCCTCTCTGTGCCTGGCTAACAACCTACGCTTTCTCTCAAAGCTAGCATTTTATGCTGCTATTTTTCGCTGGATGACATTTCTTCAGGCAGCCGACGCAAACGTTCATATTGCTGCAATAGTTTTTTTTGATATGTTGCTGAGGTGGACTTTCGTTCAACACAACATCAGAAATAAGACAGACAGGGCGGGGAAATGGCTAAGGTATCACTGGAAAAAGACAAAATTAAGTTTCTGCTGGTGGAAGGTGTGCATCAAAAAGCAATCGATAACCTTCGTGCGGCAGGGTACAGCAACATCGAGTTTCACAAAGGTGCGCTCGACAGCGAACAGCTGAAAGAGTCGATCCGTGATGCTCATTTCATCGGCCTGCGTTCCCGTACGCATCTGACGGAAGAGATGTTTGCCGCTGCCGA
>NZ_JAFAGS010000094.1 GCF_019237635.1 Pluralibacter sp. | reverse complement strand
AGGGTTCCGGAATGCCGATTTCCAGATACTGCTGAACGGAAGCGTACCGGCAAATTATACCTGGTCTTCAAACCGTCCATGGGTACAGGTGAGCAATAATGGTAAGGTTACTCTTGCGGGAACACCTTCGACGAATAGTAAGACCGTTACCCTGACAGGAACACCCGGTAGCGGAGGAACACCTCAAGTGTATATCTTCACAGTTAATAATTGGTATACAACGCCGGGTAAAGAGATGACGCATGATAGTGGTAGTGCTCATTGCTCGGACAAGGGAGCAGTACAAATATCCTCTGAAGACGTAAATTCCGTACTCAGAGAATGGGGAGGTCTTAACGCCTACAGCACATCTGATTTTGGTATGGCATCGAATAGTAATTTTCTCACATTCACGTCGACACCATTTACTGATGGTGAAGGAACTACCAATTATGTTTGGCGGGATATGTTCAACATTATTCTCCATGGTAACAGTGCACCAGATATTATTTTTTATGTTACCTGCCGCACCGGCATCTGATACCAGACTGCCACATTAAAGTATTCTTATTTGAAATTTACCCCCCTGACGTTTGGTGACGTAGGGGGATATTTCTTTATGCTTCTGATTACACGTCTTCATTTAACCTGCTTTCGCAGACCAGAGATACTGGTTTGCTTTGCCTGGATTGGCTCCTGTATTGCCCATACAGGTCCAGGTCTTTATCTGGCTAAAGAGACCGCACGCAGGCTGATGGCCCTGACCGGTTTCAGGTTAAAAAGCATACATAAATGGAATTTTAAGCCCACTGCTGGTCTCATGGTGCGTTATAGCAGGGATCTGTTCATAAGATTTTGCAGTCAGATGAGCATGCTGAAGGTCGATTGAGATTCCTAACCATCCACGCCATGCGCCAGCTTAAATTCAAGTTCAACTGATTCAGAACGCGTTTGTAAATCCAGCAAATCACTGACAGGAAACATAATCTGGCAAGCTCCCATTACACTTTTAGCAGATCTTTAGCGCTTCAGACGAGGGCAAATTTCTCAATCGCTCTGGCGACGCCATCTTCAAGATTCGATTTGGTGACAACGTTAGCCATCTCTTTAACCGAGGGAATGGCGTTGTCCATCGCCACGCCGACACCGGCATATTCAAGCATCGCGATGTCGTTTTCCTGATCGCCAATCGCCATTACTTCTTCCGATTTGATGCCGAGCGCCTCGGCCAGCGCCTTCACGCCAGTCCCCTTGTTCACGCGCTTATCGAGGATTTCCAGGAAGTACGGCGCGCTCTTCAGCACGGTGTACTTCTCCTTCACCTCTGCCGGAATACGGGCAATGGCCTTGTCCAGGATTTCCGGCTCATCAATCATCATCACTTTCAGGAACTGGGTTTCCGGATCCATCTTCTCCGCTTCACAGAACACCAGCGGGATAGTGGCGACAAAGGACTCATGCACGGTGTAGTAGCTGATATCGCGGTTGGCGGTGTACAGCGTGTTGCGATCCAGCGCATGGAAGTGAGAACCCACTTCGCGGGACAGTTTTTCCAGATACCGGTAGTCGTCATAGCTCAGCGCGGTTTGCGCCACCGTGCTGCCGTCAGCGGCTTTCTGCACCAGCGCACCGTTATAGGTGATGCAGTAATCACCCGGTTTATTCATGTGCAGCTCTTTCAGATAGCTGTGCACGCCCGCATATGGTCGTCCGGTGGTCAGCACCACGTTGACGCCGCGTTCGCGTGCGGCGGCAATCGCATTTTTAACGGCAGGAGAAATAGTATGGTCCGGCAGCAGCAACGTTCCGTCCATGTCGATTGCGATGAGTTTGATAGCCATGAGATCCCCGAGGTAAATGAGTTAACACTCATGCTAACGCGATTTAGCTCAAAAAACAGCAAAAGCGTCGGGGAAAAAGGAGGATGGGATGTGAGGTAAGGATTCCTCTTTTGCCGCAAAAGAAAAGCCCGGCAGCGCTACGCTTACCGGGCCAATGAAACCTGTTGTCGCCCCGGTAAGCATAGCGCCACCAGGGGATAAACGGCTTAGATATCGATATTCGCCGCTTTCAGGGCGTTCTCTTCGATAAACGCACGACGCGGCTCAACAGCGTCGCCCATCAGCGTAGTGAACAGCTGGTCGGCAGCAATCGCATCTTTTACGGTTACGCGCAGCATGCGGCGGCTTTCCGGATCCATGGTGGTTTCCCACAGCTGATCCGGGTTCATCTCGCCCAGACCTTTATAGCGCTGAATCGAGAGGCCACGACGGGACTCTTTCACCAGCCAGTCCAGCGCCTGCTCGAAGCTGGCGACAGGCTGACGGCGTTCGCCGCGCTCGATAAAGGCATCGTCTTCAATCAGGCCGCGCAGCTTCTCGCCGAGCGTGCAGATACGACGGTACTCGCCGCCAGTGACGAACTCATGATCGAGCGCATAGTCGGTATCCACGCCGTGGGTACGGACGCGAATAACCGGCTCAAACTGCTGCTGTTCGGTATTTTCACGAATATCGAATTTCCACTGGCTGCCGTGCTGTTCGTTTTCATTCAGCTCGCTCACCAGCTGGTTAACCCAGCGGGTCGCCGCCTGCTCGCTGCCCAGATCGCTTTCCGTCAGCGTCGGCTGGTAAATCAGCGCGTTCAGCAGCGCGCGCGGGTAGCGACGCTCCATACGACCGATCATTTTCTGCGTCGCGTTGAACTCGGACACCAGACGCTCCAGCGGTTCGCCTGCCAGCGCTGGCGCATTCGCGTTGCAGTGCAGGGTCGCGCCATCAAGGGCGATGGAGATTTGGTACTGATCCATCGCTTCATCGTCTTTAATGTACTGTTCCTGCTTGCCTTTTTTCACTTTGTACAGCGGCGGTTGCGCGATATACACATGACCGCGCTCAACGATTTCCGGCATCTGACGGTAGAAGAAGGTCAACAGCAGCGTACGGATGTGCGAGCCGTCGACGTCCGCATCGGTCATGATGATGATGCTGTGATAACGCAGTTTGTCCGGGTTGTACTCGTCGCGACCGATGCCGCAACCGAGCGCGGTAATCAGCGTCGCCACTTCCTGCGAGGAAAGCATCTTGTCGAAGCGGGCTTTTTCTACGTTGAGGATTTTACCCTTCAGCGGCAGAATCGCCTGGTTCTTGCGGTTACGGCCCTGCTTTGCAGAACCGCCCGCGGAGTCCCCTTCCACGAGGTACAGTTCGGACAGCGCCGGGTCGCGCTCCTGGCAGTCCGCCAGCTTGCCCGGCAGGCCAGCGAGGTCCAGCGCGCCTTTACGGCGGGTCATTTCACGCGCTTTACGCGCGGCTTCACGGGCGCGCGCCGCATCGATAATCTTGCCGACGACGATTTTCGCGTCGTTCGGGTTTTCCAGCAGGTACTCCGCCAGCAGTTCGTTCATCTGCTGTTCCACCGCCGATTTCACCTCAGAAGAGACCAGCTTGTCTTTGGTCTGGGAGGAGAATTTCGGGTCCGGCACTTTCACGGAAACCACCGCAATCAGGCCTTCGCGGGCATCGTCGCCCGTCGCGCTGACTTTGGCTTTTTTGCTGTAGCCTTCTTTATCCATGTAGGCGTTCAGGGTACGGGTCATCGCCGCGCGGAAGCCCGCGAGGTGGGTACCGCCGTCACGCTGCGGAATGTTGTTGGTAAAGCAGTAGATGTTTTCCTGGAAACCGTCGTTCCACTGCAGCGCAACTTCAACGCCGATACCGTCTTTTTCGGTGGAAAAATAGAAGATATTCGGGTGGATCGGCGTTTTGTTCTTGTTGAGATACTCAACGAACGCCTTGATGCCGCCTTCGTAGTGGAAGTGGTCTTCTTTGTTGTCGCGCTTGTCTTTCAGGCGAATAGACACGCCGGAGTTCAGGAACGACAGCTCGCGCAGGCGCTTGGCCAGGATCTCATATTCAAATTCGGTGACATTGGTGAAGGTTTCGTGGCTTGGCCAGAAACGCACCATGGTGCCGGTTTTTTCGGTGTCGCCGGTGACTGCCAGCGGCGCCTGCGGCACGCCGTGGGTATAAAGCTGGCGGTGTACTTTGCCTTCACGCTGAATAACCAGCTCCAGCTTCTGCGACAGGGCGTTAACTACGGATACGCCTACGCCGTGCAGACCGCCGGAAACTTTATAGGAGTTATCATCGAACTTACCGCCTGCGTGCAGAACGGTCATGATAACTTCCGCCGCAGACACGCCCTCTTCCGGGTGAATACCGGTTGGGATGCCACGACCATCATCGGTGACGGAGACGGAGTTGTCCGCATGGATCGTGACCACGATGTCTTTACAGTGACCCGCGAGCGCCTCGTCGATAGCGTTATCTACCACCTCGAATACCATGTGGTGCAGACCGGTGCCGTCATCCGTATCGCCGATATACATACCCGGGCGCTTACGCACCGCATCCAGCCCTTTCAGGACTTTGATACTGGAGGAGTCATAAGAATTCGACATCAACGTTTCTCGCTCATTTAAACTTGGGTTAATCCGTTATTTTACCCTTTTCCACGGTAAACATCTTCGAATTTTCGTCCGACATGTCTATAACGTGTTCAGCGCTAATGGCGCTGACGAAAACCTGCGACTGCGTGGCTTTTAAGCGGCTGGCAAGCAGCCCGCGCCGCGCATCGTCAAGCTCCGAGGCAAAATCATCAATCAGGTACAGGCAGCGCCGCCCGCTTTCGCGGGTGAGAAACTCTCCCTGCGCCAGGCGCAGGGCGCACATCAGCAGCTTCAGCTGTCCGCGCGATAAGGTGTCCTCCACCGGCGCGCCGTCGGCGCGAATGCGGAAATCCGCCTTGTGCGGACCGTGCGCGGTGTAGGTCAGCATGCGGTCGCGCTCGAAGTTTCGCTCCAGCACCTCAGCATAGTCCGTTTCTTTCTCCCAGCCGCGCTGGAAGGAGAAGGTCAGAGAAAATTCGGGTAAAAACTGCTGGCAGGTGTCCGCCATATCGTCGGCAATACCTGCGCTGTATTCGGCACGCCAGGCGCTGATTTGCTCCGCCAGCGGGATAAGCTCCCTATCCCACGGACGCAGCTGGGCATAGCGGGTGACCTGGCGCAGCGCGGCGTTGCGCTGCTTGAGCAGCCGTTTGAGGTTGCTCCAGGCGTTAAAGAAACCCGCTTCGTTGTGAAAGCATCCCCAGTCGAGGAAGGCTCTTCTGTATTTGGGGCCGCCGTTGAGCAACGTAAACCCCTCCGGCGTGATGAGCTGCATCGGCATCAACAGCGCCAGTTCGGCGACTTTATGCCCGTCGGTGCCGTCAATACGCACCTTGCTATCGCCAAGCTTGTCTTTGGTCAGGCCGATCGCGGTTTCCCGCTCTTCGCCCTGCAAGCGACCGTGCAGAACAAACGACTCCTGCTCATGGCGAATGACGCGACCGATTTGCAAACTGCGAAACGCCCGGCCATGTCCGAGCGTATAGATGGCTTCCAGCACGCTGGTTTTGCCGCTGCCGTTGGCGCCAACCAGGAAGTTAAAGCCGGGGGATAACACGAGATCCGCGCTTTCGATGTTGCGAAAGTCGCGGATCAACAGACGGGAGAGCGACATTACAGTCTCATTGGCATGACGACATAGGCAGCCGACTGTGATGCGGCATCTTCAATTTGTACGCTCGACACGGAGTCGGTGAGCAGAATGCGGACATTTTCGCACTTGAGCGCATTCAGCACATCCAGCACGTAGCTGACGTTAAAGCCGATTTCCATCTCTGTTCCGGCGTAGGTGACGTCCAGAATCTCTTCGGCCTCTTCCTGCTCCGGGTTGTTGGCGGTGATCTTGAGCTGATTCTCGCTAACATACAGACGCACGCCGCGGAATTTCTCGTTAGAGAGAATCGCCGCGCGGGCAAACGCCTGCTTGAGCAGGTCGCAACCGGCATCCAGGTGCTTATCCGGGTTTTTCGGCAATACGCGGCGATAATCCGGGAAACGGCCGTCAACCAGCTTCGATGTAAAGATAAAATCGCCGACGTGCGCACGAATGTTGTTGCTGCCGATCTGCACGCGCAGCGGCGTATCGCCGCCGTCGAGCATGCGCATCAGCTCAATTACGCCTTTACGCGGCACGATCACCGAATGGTTCGGCAGCGTCTCGCCAATCGGCATAGCGCAGACCGCCAGACGGTGACCGTCGGTCGCGACGGTACGCAGCTCTTCGCCTTCGGTTTCAAACAGCATGCCGTTTAAGTAGTAGCGAACGTCCTGATGCGCCATCGAAAACTGTGTGGCCTCAATCAAGCGTTTCATTGTCGCCTGCGGCAAGGTGAATTCCACCTCGCTCTGCCAGTCATCGAGGTTCGGGAAATCCGTCGCTGGCAGCGTGGAGAGCGAAAACCGGCTGCGGCCGGAGCGCACCAGCATGCGGTCGCCTTCCAGCTGAACGGCAATTTCCGCACCTTCCGGCAGACCGCGGCAGATGTCGAAGAATTTGCGCGCCGGGACGGTCGTCGCCCCCGCATCATGCGGCTGCATCAGCGCGACGCGGGCGACCATTTCCATTTCAAGATCGGTACCGGTCAGCGACAGCGCGCCATCAGCCACCTGCAGCAGCAGGTTGCCAAGGATAGGCAGCGTCGGACGGCCGCCTAACGGACCACTCACCTGCTGCAGCGGTTTTAATAAATGTTCACGTTCAACGGTAAATTTCATAGGATCACGACGACAATGTTCTGATTAAATTGGAAAAATCTTCTTTGATATCGTGGCTTTCTTCACGCAGCTGCTCAATCTTGCGGCAGGCGTGCAGCACGGTCGTGTGGTCGCGGCCACCAAACGCATCGCCAATTTCCGGCAGGCTGTGGTTGGTGAGTTCTTTGGCCAGCGCCATCGCCATCTGCCGCGGACGCGCGACAGAACGGGAACGGCGCTTGGAGAGCAGATCCGCCACTTTGATCTTGTAGTACTCCGCCACCGTCTTTTGAATGTTATCGATGGTGACCAGTTTTTCCTGCAGCGCCAGCAAATCCCTGAGCGCTTCACGCACGAAATCGATGGTAATGGCGCGGCCGGTGAAGTTAGCGTTAGCGATGACGCGGTTCAGCGCGCCCTCCAGCTCACGCACGTTGGAGCGCAGGCGTTTGGCGATGAAAAACGCCACTTCGCCCGGCAGGCGGATGTCGTTTTCGTCGGCTTTTTTCATCAGGATCGCGACGCGGGTTTCCAGTTCCGGCGGCTCGATCGCCACGGTCAATCCCCAGCCAAAGCGGGATTTCAGACGATCTTCCACACCATTAATCTCTTTCGGATAGCGATCCGACGTCAGGATTATCTGCTGGTTGCCTTCCAGCAGGGCATTAAAGGTGTGGAAAAACTCTTCCTGGGATCGTTCTTTGTTGGCAAAAAACTGAATGTCATCGATAAGCAGCGCGTCAACGGAACGGTAGTAACGCTTGAACTCTTCAATGGCGTTGTTTTGCAGCGCTTTTACCATGTCCTGCACAAAACGCTCAGAGTGCATGTACACTACTTTGGCGTTGGGTTTGCGGGCGATAATGCCGTTGCCGACCGCGTGCAGCAGGTGCGTTTTACCCAGACCCGTGCCGCCATAAAGGAACAGCGGGTTATAGGCGCCGCCGGGGTTATCCGCCACCTGACGTGCCGCCGCGCGCGCCAGCTGGTTCGATTTACCCTCAACGAAGTTATCGAAGGTGTGTTTGACGTTAACGTTGGAGCGGTATGACGGCTCCGCAGGCGCGGGAACGTTGTCCCAGCCCGGGCGAGCTACCGGCGCGACGCGCGGCATCTGCTGCTGCGTCGCCTGGGCAGGCGCGGCGACGTGCGCAGGCTCTCTTACCGCCTGGGTCACCGGTTTTGTGCCGACTTCAAAGCGCAGCTGTGGAACGTCCGTCCCACAGAAATCATTGAGCAGTCCGTTGATGTTATTAAGGTATTTATCCCTTACCCAATCAAGCACAAAACGGTTTGGCGCGTACAGGGCCAGCGTGTTATCGCTCAGTTCCGCCTGCAAAGGGCGTATCCACATGCTGAATTCTGTGGCTGGTAACTCATCCTGCAATCGGGCAAGACACTGCTGCCAAAGCGAAAGTGACACGGCGGACTCCACTCGAACAAAATCGATTAAAAGGCTAAAACTGAAGTTAATGATTGTTGGCACACGTCGATTAGACCCAATGCGCATGGGTTGACGTGCGAACCGCTATCTGCGGTTTTTCACGCGATCGATCAGGCGTCATGTTGCCTGAGGAACGTCGTGCATATGCCCGTTCAGGATCCGGGATCGCTATCGGGACCGCGGATCATAGCCTAAACTGAGCCAGAGATCTTCTGTTTCTCACAGATTCTTCCCGATTTATCCACAGGAAAGATCGAGACCGGCTAAGTGTAATCGATCCTGGGAAAAGTGAGGGACGATTTCTCCTGCATATTGGAAAAATTAATGAGCATCGACAATTTTTTGCATAATCGATCTAATAAAGATCCCGTACGATCCTTGCGCTTTAGGTGACAGGACGTATAATCCCCCACCCGGTGCGTTATGCCCACATTGTGGCGTCGTATGCTGTGTGAACTTTGCGCAAAAAGGCGTAAATTCCCGCGGGAAATAAGGAAAGAGAATTGACTCTGGAGTGTACAATTATTACAATCCGGCCTCTTTAATCACCCTTGGCTTCGGCGTCCGTCATACGAATCTCGTTTGGGTATACGCAAAAGTCAGTGAATTTATTCAAGTTTAGGTAGAAACCGCCATGAAACGCACTTTTCAACCGTCTGTACTGAAGCGCAACCGTTCTCACGGCTTCCGTGCTCGTATGGCTACTAAAAATGGTCGTCAGGTTCTGGCACGTCGTCGTGCTAAAGGCCGCGCTCGTCTGACCGTTTCCAAGTAATAAAAGCTAACCCCTGAGTGGTTAAGCTCGCTTTTCCCAGGGAGTTACGTTTGTTAACTCCCACTCATTTCACATTCGTCTTCCAGCAGCCGCAACGGGCTGGCACGCCGCAAATCACCATCCTCGGCCGCCTGAATTCGCTGGGGCATCCCCGCATCGGTCTTACCGTCGCCAAGAAAAACGTTAAACGTGCCCATGAACGCAATCGGATTAAACGTCTGACGCGTGAGAGTTTCCGTTTACGTCAACACGAACTTCCGCCTATGGACTTCGTGGTGGTGGCGAAAAAGGGGGTTGCTGACCTCGATAACCGTGCTCTCACGGAAGCGTTGGAAAAATTATGGCGCCGTCACTGTCGCCTGGCTCGCGGGTCCTGATAGCCCTAATCAGGGTCTATCAACGCCTGATTAGTCCGCTTCTCGGGCCGCATTGCCGTTTCACGCCAACCTGTTCTCAATACGGAATTGAGGCATTGCGCAGGTTTGGTGTGATAAAAGGCAGTTGGTTGACGGTGAAACGCGTATTAAAATGCCACCCTTTACACCCGGGTGGCGACGACCCCGTCCCACCAGGACCTTCTAATACCAGAGAACACTAACGATGGATTCGCAACGCAATCTTCTTATCATCGCTTTGTTGTTCGTGTCTTTCATGATCTGGCAGGCATGGGAGCAGGATAAAAATCCTCAGCCCCAGCAGCAGACCACGCAGACTACGACCACCGCAGCGGGTAGCGCCGCCGACCAGGGCGTACCGGCCAGTGGCCAGGGGAAACTGATTACGGTGAAAACCGACGTGCTCGATCTGACCATCAACACCCGTGGCGGTGATGTTGAGCAGGCTGAGCTGTTGGCTTACCCGAAAGAGCTGGGTTCTAACGAACCGTTCCAGTTACTGGAAACCACGCCGCAGTTTATCTACCAGGCACAAAGCGGCCTGACCGGCCGTGACGGCCCGGATAACCCGGCTAACGGTCCGCGCCCACTGTACAACGTTGATAAAGATGCCTTTGTCCTGGCGGACGGTCAGAACGAAATCAGCATCCCGCTGACCTATACCGACAAAGCCGGCAACACCTTCACCAAGACCTTTGTGCTGAAGCGTGGCGAATATGCCGTTAACGTTGACTACAGCGTGAAAAACAGCAGCGATAAGCCACTGGAAATCACCACCTTCGGTCAGTTGAAGCAATCCATCAATTTACCGACGCATCGCGATACGGGCAGCAACAACTTTGCGCTGCACACGTTCCGCGGCGCGGCATACTCCACGTCTGACGCGAAGTACGAAAAATACAAATTCGATACTATCGCCGATAACGAGAACCTGAACGTCAACTCCAAAGACGGTTGGGTCGCGATGCTGCAGCAGTATTTCGCTACCGCATGGGTTCCGCGTAACGACGGCGCCAACAACTTCTACACCGCGAATCTCGGCAATGGCGTTGCGGCTATCGGCTACAAATCTCAGCCGACGCTGATTCAGCCAGGCCAGACCGGCACTGTTGGCAGCACCCTGTGGGTCGGCCCGGAAATTCAGGACAAAATGGCCGCCGTTGCGCCGCACCTGGATCTGACCGTTGACTACGGCTGGCTGTGGTTCATCTCTCAGCCGCTGTTCAAGCTGCTGAAGTTTATCCACAGCTTCCTCGGCAACTGGGGCTTCTCCATCATCGTCATCACCTTTATCGTTCGTGGCATCATGTACCCGCTGACTAAAGCGCAGTACACCTCCATGGCGAAGATGCGTATGCTGCAGCCGAAAATTCAGGCCATGCGCGAGCGTCTGGGCGATGATAAACAGCGTCAGAGCCAGGAAATGATGGCCCTGTATAAAGCAGAGAAAGTGAACCCGCTGGGTGGTTGCTTCCCGCTGATTATCCAGATGCCTATCTTCCTTGCGCTGTACTACATGCTGATGGGCTCCGTTGAGCTGCGCCACGCGCCGTTCGCGCTGTGGATCCACGACCTGTCCGCACAGGACCCGTACTACATCCTGCCGATCCTGATGGGCGTGACGATGTTCTTCATCCAGAAGATGTCGCCGACTACCGTGACCGACCCGATGCAGCAGAAGATCATGACCTTTATGCCGGTCATCTTCACCGTGTTCTTCCTGTGGTTCCCGTCAGGTCTGGTGCTGTACTATATCGTCAGCAACCTGGTGACCATCATCCAGCAGCAGTTGATCTACCGTGGTCTGGAAAAACGTGGCCTGCATAGCCGCGAAAAGAAAAAGTCCTGATTCGGTTACGCTGAAGCTAAAATAAGGGCGGTCAATTGACCGCCTTTTTTATTTGTATTAGACGAGACAAACCATGAGCCATAACGACACTATCGTCGCCCAGGCAACCCCACCGGGACGCGGTGGTGTAGGCATTCTGCGTATCTCCGGCCTGAAGGCGCGCGAGGTTGCCGAAGCGGTGCTGGGCAAACTGCCAAAACCGCGCTACGCCGATTATCTGCCGTTTAAAGATGCCGACGGCACCGCGCTGGATCAGGGCATTGCCCTGTGGTTCCCCGGCCCGAACTCCTTTACCGGCGAAGATGTGCTGGAACTGCAAGGGCACGGCGGCCCGGTGATCCTCGACCTGCTGTTAAAACGCATTCTGACGCTGCCCGGCCTGCGCATTGCAAAACCCGGCGAGTTCTCCGAGCGGGCGTTTCTTAACGATAAGCTCGATCTGGCGCAAGCCGAGGCGATTGCTGACCTGATCGACGCCAGCTCCGAACAGGCGGCGCGTTCCGCGCTGAACTCGCTGCAGGGGGTGTTCTCTGCCCGCGTTAACCACCTTGTGGAAGCGCTCACTCACCTGCGCATCTACGTCGAGGCGGCGATCGACTTCCCGGACGAAGAGATTGATTTCCTCTCTGACGGCAAAATCGAGGCACAGCTGAACGGCGTGATGGCCGATCTCGACGCCGTGCGCGCCGAAGCGCGCCAGGGCAGCCTGCTGCGTGAAGGGATGAAAGTGGTGATTGCCGGGCGACCTAACGCCGGGAAATCGAGCCTGTTGAACGCTCTCGCGGGCCGTGAAGCAGCGATTGTGACCGACATCGCCGGCACCACCCGCGATGTGCTGCGCGAACACATCCACATCGACGGGATGCCGCTGCACATCATCGATACCGCGGGTCTGCGCGACGCCAGCGACGAAGTCGAGCGTATCGGCATTGAGCGCGCCTGGCAGGAAATCGAGCAGGCCGACCGCGTCCTGTTTATGGTCGATGGCACCACCACCGACGCCATCGACCCGGCGCAGATCTGGCCCGATTTTATCGCCCGTTTACCGGCGAATTTGCCGATCACCGTGGTCCGTAATAAAGCGGATATGACCGGCGAGTCGGTGGGGTTAAGCGAGGTGAATGGTCACTCGCTGATTCGACTCTCCGCGCGTCAGGGCGAAGGCGTGAACCTGTTGCGTAACCACCTCAAGCAGAGCATGGGTTTTGACACCAATATGGAAGGCGGATTCCTCGCCCGTCGTCGCCACCTCCAGGCGCTGGAAGCCGCGGCCAACCACCTGCAGCAGGGTAAAGCGCAGCTGATTGGCGCGTGGGCAGGCGAACTGCTGGCGGAAGAGCTGCGTCTGGCGCAACAGGCGTTAAGCGAGATTACCGGTGAATTTACCTCCGACGATCTGCTGGGACGGATATTCTCGAGCTTCTGTATTGGTAAGTAACGTTGAGTCCGTGAACGTTCACTAATCCGCATTAACGGGCTGTTAATGCGGGTTTTTTGTCTGCACGCGATAAGTGGACTGAACGAGACCAGAAGGGAAGCTACGGCTGGAGAGCAGCGTTAAATCAATATCTCCGGGCAATGCCCCGAACAAAGGCTTCCCTGTTCCGATCAGCACGGGAACGGTCGTAATGACCATGTCGGTGATAAGCCCCTCACGAAGAAATGACTGCACCACCTGACCGCCATCAAGATAGACTCGCTGTATGTTCTGTTCAGCCAGACGGGCAATCGTCTCTGCGGGTGAAGAATGGATAAATTGAACCTTATCCTTTAAGGCGTCAGGTACTGGCGTTCCGGTGAGCTGTTTCGATAACACCAGCACAGGCAGAGAGTAAGGCCATGCGTCGAAGGTCATCACTTTCTCATAGCTTCCCCGGCCCATAACAATGACATCTTTATCGAGGATAAAATCATCATAGCCATGATCCTCGGTAGGGTCATCTCTCTGCAACAGCCAGCTGATATCGCCATCTTCACGCGCAATAAAACCATCCAGGCTGACAGCAATGAAAACGTGGGTGGTGACCATCGGCTTACTCCTTCTTTTCAAGGGTGAATCGCTAACAGACCTGCTGCTCAAGCCGTCGCGCCTTCAGACTGGATACCACAAAGGCCACGATAAAGACCAGCGCGAACAGCACCACGATGGTTGGCGCGGGGGCGCTGTCGAGATAAAACGACAGCCATACGCCGCAAACCGACACCAGCGCCGACACCGCAACCGCCACTAACAGTGCGATATGAAAGCGATTCGTCAGCAATACCGCAATGGCGCCGGGCGCGACAAGCAACGAAACAGATAAAATAATCCCCACCGCCTTCAGCGTCGCGACGATCGTCAGCGAGACCATGCACAGCAGGCCATAGTGCAGCCAACGGGTACGCAGCCCGCTGACCTGCGCCTGCTGAGGATCAAAGCAGAATAGCAGAAAATCTCGCCATTTTACGCCAATAACCAGCACAATCACCGCAGCAATAATCCCCGTTTGCACCCTGTCGGCGGTATTGATGCCCAGCATATCGCCAAACAGTATGTGATCGAGGTGAACTTCCGGCTTTACCGCAAGATACAGAATGAGTCCGGAAGCGAACATGCCGGAAAAAACGATGCCCATGACGGTATCTTGCTTAATCCGGCTGTTATCTTTCAGGAATCCGGTCGCTACTGCGCAAAAAAGCCCGGCCACGAACGCGCCTACCGCCAGCGGCAGCCCCATCACCCAGGCCAGCACCACGCCGGGAAACACCGCGTGACTCATTGCATCCCCCATCAACGCCCAGCCCTTCAGCACCAAAAAGACCGACAGCAGCGCGCAGGGAATCGCGACCACCAGGGCAATCAGCAGCGCGTTTTGCATAAAGGCGAACTCCAGCGGTTCAAGCAGTATTGCCATCATGACTGTACCTCCGGTATCTGACGCACACGGCGGCGGCTGGCCAGCAGACCGTGCGTGGGGGCAAAGATAAACGCCAGCAGAAACAGAATGGTCTGCGCCACAACGATAATGGCGCCGGTCGCGCCGTCCAGGAAATAGCTCATCCAGGCGCCAAGGAAGCTGGTGATACTGCCAATGGCCACCGCAATCAGCAGAAGACGAGGGAAGCGATCGGTCAGCAACCACGCCGTGGCGCCAGGCGTGACGACAAGACAGACCACCAGGAAAGCGCCTACCGTTTGCAGCGCCGCGACCGTGGACACGGCCAGCAGCGTAAAGAACAGAATCTTCAGTCGTTCCGGGTGCAGACCAATGGCGCGCGCGTGGTTCTCATCAAAGAACGTCACCATCAAATCTTTCCATTTGAAAAACAGCACGATGATCGATACCACGCCAATGATCGTCAATTGCATAATATCTTCGGGCAAAATCGCCAGGATATTCCCCATGACGATGGTTTGTATGTTTACCGCCGTTGGGCTCAGCGACACCATAAACAGCCCAAGGCCGAAAAACGACGAAAAAATAAGCCCGATAATGGCATTCTCTTTAAGCCGGGTACGCTGGTTCAGAAACAGCATACTCCCGGCCGCCAGTCCGCCCGATAAAAACGCGCCAAGCGAAAAGGGCAGCCCGAGCATATACGCCCCCGCGACACCCGGCACAATCGAGTGCGACAGCGCATCGCCAATCAGCGACCAGCCTTTGAGCATCAGGTAGCAGGAGAGGAAAGCGCACAGCCCTCCCACCATCGCGGACACCCACATTGCGTTAAGCATGTATTCATAGCCAAACGGCTCCAGAAGCAGGTTCATGATGCCCCCCGTTCACTGGCGGACAAGCGGCGGGAGACAAAAGGTCGCTCGTCATCCGTAATAATGTTGTCCTCTGAACCGTTCAGCGCCACATGACGCAACACACCGCTGAACGCACGTTCGAGATTTTCAGTGGTAAAGGTGGTTTCCGTCGGACCGCTGGCCAGCACGGTACCTTTAACCATCACGGTGTAATCGCAAAACTCGGTCACGGAACCGAGGTTATGCGTCGACACCAGCATGGTTTTACCTTCGTCGCGTAATTCGCGCAGCAGGCTGATGATTTTAGCTTCGGTTTTGACATCGACGCCGGTAAACGGCTCATCAAGCAGGATGACCTCACCCTGTTGAGCGATGGCGCGCGCCAGAAAGACGCGCTTTTTCTGCCCGCCGGACAGCTCGCCAATCTGCCGGTGACGAAATGAGGTCATATCGACCCGCTCCAGCGCCTCGGCGACGATGCGGCGATCGTTCTCTTTGGGAATACGCAGCATGCCCATATGCCCGTAGCGACCCATCATCACCACATCCTCCACCAGCACCGGGAACGACCAGTCCACCTCTTCCGCCTGCGGCACATAGGCGACCAGGTTACGTCGCAGCGCCTGACGCGTCGGTATACCTAACACCGAGATGCTCCCGGTCGCCAGGCGTACAAAGCCCATTATGGCTTTAAACAGGGTTGATTTCCCTGAACCGTTAACTCCCACCAGCGCGGCGATTGAGCCGCCAGGAACCTGAAAGGTCGCGTCGTGCAGCGCTGTATGCCCGTTACGGTAAGTAACGGTGACATCGGAAACGGCAATACTGGTCACGTGCGTCATGGTTTACTCCTTCATACCGTCTTTAAGCCCCTGCACCAGGGTACTGGTGGTGACGTTCAGCAAATCAAGGTAGGTAGGCACCGGACCGCCCTGCGCGCTTAACGAGTCGACATACAGTACGCCGCCATAGCGGGCGCCGGTTTCACGGGCCACCTGGCGCGCGGGCTTGTCTGAAATGGTGCTTTCGCTAAAGACCGCCGGAATGTGGTTTTTGCGCACCTCATCGACAACCTTACGCACCTGCTGCGGCGTTCCCTGCTGATCGGCGTTGATGGGCCACAGGTACAGCTCTTTTAGCCCAAGATCGCGCGCCAGATAAGAGAATGCGCCTTCACTGGAGACCAGCCAGCGCTGGTTTTCCGGGATGGCGGCCACCTGCTGGCGCAGCGGCGCCATCGTCCGGGTGATTTTGGCTTTATAAGCCTCGGCGTTACGCTGATAGGTTTCGGCGTTAGCGGGATCATATTTCACCAGCGCATCGCGAATATTGTTCACATAGATAAGCGCGTTATCCGCCGACATCCACGCATGCGGGTTCGGTTTACCGTTGTACGGCCCTTCGGTAATCCCCATCGGCGTTATCCCGGCGGTGACCACCACCTCCGGTACACCGCGCAGATGTTGATAAAAGCGCTGGAACCACAGTTCCAGGTTCATGCCGTTGACAAGAATAAGCTGGGCGCCCTGCGCGCGTTTAATGTCGCCTGGGGTAGGCTGATACTCATGGATTTCCGCACCCGGTTTGGTGATGGAGCTGACATCTGCCGCATCACCCGCCACGTTTTTTGCCATATCGGCAATCACCGTAAAGGTGGTAACCACCTTAAATTTTTCCTGTGCCCATGCAGGAAGCGACCAGACGGAACTCAGAATGGCCCCGAGGATCAGAGCCCGAACAGCAGTCGTAGGGTGCATCGCAATGTCTCCATGAGGTGATTAAATTCAGAACACTTATAGCCAATGCTATTTTTTATAGCATAAGCTATATCTAAATGAAAATGATTATCACCTAGTGCTTTGTGGCATGCCTGTGCCTGAATGGAAAACGCTGTTGTCCAAATGGCAACTCGTTCGCGATAGCGTTCTCTTTTATCCTTTGCGCCACCGATTACGCGAGGACCTTATGGCACGTTTTCTTCTCTGCAGTTTCGCCCTTGTTTTGCTCTACCCGACAGGCATTGATATGTATCTGGTGGGGCTGCCCAGCATTGCGCAGGATCTCGGGGCAAGCGAAGCACAGTTGCACATCGCTTTTTCCGTATATCTGACGGGTATGGCGGCAGCGATGCTGTTTGCCGGACGTATCGCCGATAAAGCCGGAAGACAGCCTGTCGCTATCTGCGGCGCCATCATCTTTGCGTTGGCGTCGGTATTGTGCGCGAATGCCAGCACCAGCATGTTATTCCTGACCGGGCGCTTTATTCAGGGCATTGGCGCAGGCAGTTGCTATGTGGTGGCGTTCGCCATTATGCGCGATACGCTGAGCGACCAGCGGCGGGCAAAAGTGCTCTCGCTGCTGAATGGGATCACCTGCATCGTACCGGTACTGGCGCCCGTGCTAGGTAACCTGATCATGCTGAAACTCCCCTGGCAAAGCCTGTTCTGGGTCATGTGTGCGATGGGCATTATGGTCTGTTTGCTGTCAACGCTGGTCCTCAAAGAAACACACCCAGGCTCGCGTGCAAATGAAATACGCCCCTCTCTACCGCTGGCGGAAACGCTATTCAACCGCTTTTTTATCAGTCGGGTGATGATGACCACGCTGTGTGTCACAGCGATCCTGACCTTCGTGAACGTTTCGCCAGTGTTGCTCATGGATATCATGCACTATAGTCGCAGCGAGTATTCAACCATCATGGCGTTGACCGCGATGGTCAGTATGACGGTCTCATTCTCTACCCCATTTGCGCTTAGTCTGTTTCGCCAGCGCACCCTGATGTTAAGCGCACAGGGGTTATTTCTTCTTGCCGCCGTCGTCCTCGCCTCCGCCGCCACGCACAAGATGACGCTGTTTGGCTTAACGCTTATCTGTTGTGGTTTTTCGCTGGGGTTTGGCGTGAAGATGAGTCAGGCGCTGGGTCCCTTTGCCAAACGCGCAGGCGTCGCCAGTTCCGTATTGGGCATTGCGCAGGTTTGCGGTTCCTCACTGTATATTTGGCTGACGGCGGTTCTTGGCGTGAGCGCATTGAATATGCTGATCGGGATACTGATTAGCTGTAGCATGGTCTGTATTCTGTTGATTCTGTTCGTAGACACGACGGCAACTACCCCTGACCATGAAAAAATCCATCGCCAGTCTCGATCTTAACCTGCTGATTTGTCTTCAGCTGTTGTTGCAGGAGCGCAGCGTCAGCAGGGCGGCCAGCCGCATGAACGTCACGCCCTCCGCTGTCAGCAAATCGCTGGCGAAGCTGCGGGGGTGGTTTAACGACCCGCTGTTTGTTAAAACCCCGCAGGGGTTACATCCAACGCCGCTGGCGGTCAGCATGGAGCAGGACCTGGCGGACTGGATGCAGATGAGCCACCAGCTGCTCGATAAACCCCATTACGAAACGCCGCGCGGATTGACCTTTGAGCTGGCGGCCGAGTCGCCGCTGATGATGATTGCGCTGAACGCGCTGTCGCAGCAGATCTATCAGCGCTATTCCCAAGCGACGCTGCGTGTGCGCAACTGGGATTACGATTCGCTGGACGCAATTATTCGCGGCGAAGTGGATCTCGGGTTTACCGGGCGCGAAAGCCACCCTCGATCGCGCGAATCCCTCAGCCTGTTGCCGTGGTTTGTCGATTTTGAGGTGTTGTTTACCGATTTACCGCGCGTGTATCTGCGCGAGGATCATCCGGCGTTGCAGGACGACTGGAATCTGCAAACATTTCTGCGTTACCCGCATATCAGCATCTGTTGGGAGAATAGCGACACCTGGGCGCTGGACCGGGTGTTGAACGAGCTGGGGTGTAAGCGGAATATCGCCCTGAGCCTGCCGGGGTTTGAGCAATCTATGTTTATGGCCGCCCAGCCGGATCACACGTTGCTGGCAACGGCGCCCTTCTACTGTCAGCACTACAATCAGCAGCACGGCCTGAAGCTGGTGACGCGCCCCATCCCGCTCGAGGAGAGCGAGCTGCAAAAGATTGCCGTCCCGTTCACCCTGCTGTGGCACAAGCGTAACGGCCATAACCCGAAAATCATCTGGCTGACGTCGATGATTAAGCAACTGTACGGCGAAACCTTTAAAGCCCAGGTCCGTTGGGAATGAGCCGGTAAATTCGTGAACGAGCAGGCTATTGCGTCAAAGGAAATGTAAATGTTCTGCTCCGGGGCTTTTCAGCGCCGCTTTTCCGCATTAAAACCTCATTAGTTTACGCGATAATGACGTTATCGTTTTACACGTCTGACCATTAATCACGGAGAGAAATAATGGCAACGCACTTTGCAAGAGGGATCTTTAACGACGGGCAGCTCATCTCAGTACGTCTGCCCGCATCCTGCCATAACGACGCACGTCGAATGCCGCAGCACCGCCGCACACGTTTCCTCGCCTCGCGGGCGCTGCTCGCTGAGCTGATGAGCATGCTGTACGGCGTCCGCCAACTGCCGGATATCCTTATCCGACCGGATGGCAAACCGGTGTTTCGCGACCGCGACCAGCCGCGTTTTTCCATTGCTTACGCCGGGAATATCGTCGGCGTTGCGCTTTGTACCGAAGGCGAGTGCGGCCTCGATATGGAGCTACAGCGCGCGATGCGCAACTTCCAGAGCCCGAGAGCGCTCGATAACTACCCGTTCAGCAATAACGAAACGCTGTGGATAAACAACCAGAGCGACCCTAACGAAGCGCGCATCCAGCTAGCGACGCTGCGCCAGAGTATCCTGAAGCTCACCGGCGATGTACATAACAATTGCGCGCAACAGCTGCAGCTGTTGCCGGGTTCGGGACGCCTGCGCACCACTCGCGTTCAGCAGATCGAAGCGATTTGCGATGCCGAAGACGTGCTGGTGTGGTCGATTGCCGCCAGTCCCTCGATAGAGAGGCTAAAAGTCTGGGAGTTTGACGCCCAGCGCGGCTGGCGAAGCCTGCCGGATATGAATGCCCGCGCCAATGCCCCCGCCGGTTGTCTGATGCGTTTTACCAGCCTGCCCGCAGAAAAAGCCCTTATACTCAACCAGGCCGTGTCCTGCGATGAAAAGGAGTCATCATGTCTGAAGCATTGAACGTTGTTACGTTACTGGGAAGCCTGCGCAAAGGTTCATTTAACGGTATGGTCGCCCGTACCCTGCCGAAAATAGCCCCCGCCGGAATGCGCATATCGCCATTGCCGTCGATTGCCGATATTCCGCTGTACGATGCGGATATCCAGCAAGAGGAAGGGTTTCCGCAAAGCGTTGAGGCTTTGGCAGCGCAGATTCGTGACGCCGACGGCGTCGTGATTGTCACGCCGGAGTATAACTATTCGGTGCCGGGCGGCCTGAAGAACGCCATCGACTGGCTGTCGCGTCTGCCGAACCAGCCGCTGTCCGGCAAGCCGGTGCTGATTCAGACCAGCTCAATGGGCGCTATCGGCGGCGCGCGCTGCCAGTATCACCTGCGCCAGATCCTCGTGTTCCTGGATGCCATGGTGATGAACAAACCTGAGTTTATGGGCGGCGTGATTCAGAATAAGGTGGACCCGCAATCGGGTGAAGTGATTGACCAGAGCACGCGGGATCATCTGACCAGTCAGTTGACCGCGTTTGGTGAGTATATTCAGCGGGTGAAAGTATAGCCTTCCTGTCTCCCTCGCCAGACGGCGAGGGAGACACATGCATTAATGCGCGTCGATAAACACAATCTTCAGCACAAACAACAGCGCGACGACGATGACGCAAGGGCTGAGGTCGCGGAAACGACCGGTACCGATTTTCATCACGCAGTAAGAGATAAAGCCCAGCGCAATCCCCTCGGTGATCGAGAAGCTGAACGGCATCATCACCGCAGTGATAAACGCGGGAACGGCTTCCGTCAGATCTTCCCATTTCACGCGAGCAAGGCTTGAGGTCATCAGTACGCCGACGTAAATCAGCGCGCCAGCCGCCGCATACGGCGGTACCATACCCGCCAGCGGGGAGAGGAAGATAACCAGCAAGAACAGCAGGCCAACGACCACCGCAGTCAGGCCGGTACGCCCGCCCACAGACACCCCAGAGGACGACTCGATATACGCGGTAACGGAAGACGTCCCGATAAAGGAACCGGCAACGGAGGAGATACTGTCGACAAACAGCGCCTGCTTCATGCGCGGAAATTTGCCTTTCTCATCGGTCAGACCCGCTTTATCGGTAACGCCGATCAACGTACCGGAGGAGTCAAAAAGGTTAACCAGCATAAAGGAGAAAATCACGCCCGAGAGACCGATGTTCAGGGAACCGGCGAGATCGACATGACCAATGACAGAAGTGACATCCGGCGGCGTGGACACAATTCCGGTGTAATGGACATCGCCCAGCATCCAGCCCAGCAGCGTGGTGACCACGATAGAAACCAGCACCGCCGCATGAATGTTGCGGGAGGCCAGAATCGCGATGATAAAGAAGCCCAGCACGCCCAGCAGCACGCTGTGAGACGTCAGGTTGCCGATGGCCACCAGAGTCTCTTTGTTCGCCACAATGACCCCGGCGTTCTTCAGCCCCATCATGCCGATAAACAGGCCGATGCCGCTGGTAATCCCCACGCGCAGGCTCACCGGAATATTGGCGATCATCCAGTAGCGGACGCGGAAAATCGTCAGCAGCAGCAGGCCGATAGCGCCCCAGAAAATCGCGCCCATACCAATCTGCCACGGCAGCCCCATCGCGCCGACCACGACAAACGCAAAGAAGGCGTTAAGACCCATTGCTGGCGCCAGCGCAACCGGCAGATTAGCAAAAAGCCCCATCAAAATGCTGCCAAATGCGGCGATAAGACAGGTTGTCACAAAGACCGCGCTGGTATCCATGCCAGCCGCGCCCAGAATCTGCGGGTTAACGAAGACGATATAAACCATCGTCAGGAACGTCGTAAAACCGGCGATCACTTCGGTGCGAGCCGAAGTGCCGTGGTCGCGCAGTTTAAACACGCGCTCAAGCAGTCCCTGACCCGAAGCCTGGGTTGTGTGTTGTTGGCTCATCATCTGGTTCCAAACAAAGGAGGGGAAAATTCGTCGCTATCCTATACCAAAATGCGACAATAGGGGTGCCTGAGACACATTTTTTTTCATTGAATTTTCTTATACGGCAACGATTGCGTCAGGCGAATTGCAGTGAGTAAACGTTAAACTTGTTAAGACAGGAAACGGCATGTCCAGTATTGAGGCGGTATTTTTCGACTGCGACGGGACGCTCGTCGACAGCGAGGTTATCTGTTCGCGTGCCTATGTGCACATGTTCCAGGAGTTCGGCATTACGCTTGAGCTCGACGAAATTTTTAAACGTTTCAAAGGGGTAAAACTCTACGAAATCATTGATACCATCAACGCGGAATACGGCGTTGACCTGCAAACAGCCCGCCTTGAGCCGGTATACCGCGCTGAAGTGGCGCGCCTGTTTGATACTGAGCTTGAGGTGATTGCTGGCGCGAATGCGCTGCTCAATGCCATGGCGGTGCCGATGTGCGTGGTGTCGAACGGGCCGGTGAGTAAAATGGAGCATTCGCTGGGGAAAACCGGCATGTTGCACCATTTTCCCGAGAAGCTGTTCAGCGGCTACGACATTCAGCGCTGGAAGCCCGACCCGGCGCTGATGTTCCATGCGGCGAAAACGATGAACGTGAACGTTGAAAACTGCATTCTGGTGGATGATTCGACCGCAGGCGCGCAATCAGGTATTGCGGCAGGCATGGAGGTGTTCTACTTCTGCGCCGATCCGCACAACAAACCTCTCAACCACCCGAAGGTGACGACGTTTACCGATTTGGCGCAACTGCCGGAACTGTGGAAAACGCGAGGGTGGAAGATCACACGATGAGTTTCCGGTTTTCTCCCCAGAGGAGCGAGGGAAAAAAACGGGCTGGTATTGTAGGGCGGGTAAGCATCAGCGCCACCCGCCACAAACATCACGCTTTCGGCTCTTTTTCCGCCAGCAGTTTTTCCAGTTCATCGCCGCCCACGTGACGGAAGTCCTGGCCTTTGACGAAGTAGAAGATGTACTCGCAAATATTCTGGCAACGGTCACCGATACGCTCGATTGAACGGGCGCAGAACAACGCGGTCAGCACGCTCGGGATCGTACGGGAGTCTTCCATCATGTAGGTCATCAGCTGACGCACAATGCCTTCATACTCCTGATCCACTTTCTTGTCTTCACGGTAAATACGTACCGCTTCATCAAGATCCATACGCGCAAACGCGTCGAGCACGTCGTGCAGCATCTGGACGGTATGACGACCCAGCGACTCCAGGCTCACCAGCAGAGGCTGGTGCTGCTGAGAGAACTTCTCCAGCGCCGTACGGCAGATTTTATCCGCCACGTCGCCGATACGCTCAAGCTCGGCGATGGTTTTAATGATAGCCATCACCAGACGCAGGTCGCTCGCCGTCGGCTGACGTTTGGCGATGATGCGCACACAGGCCTCATCAATCGCCACTTCCATCATGTTGACCTGTTTGTCGCCATCGATGACGCGTTTCGCCAGTTCACTATCCTGGTTATGCATGGCAGTGATCGCATCAGACAGTTGCTGCTCCACCAGCCCGCCCATGGTCATCACCTGGGTACGAATATGCTCCAGTTCTGCGTTGAACTGGCCGGAAATATGTTTATTAAGGTTAAGGTTGTCCATGGTTTCTCCACATGCACTAAAGCAAATCAACCGTAGCGGCCAGTAATATAGTCTTCAGTCTGTTTCTTCGCGGGCTTAGTAAACAGATCGTCCGTGTTGCTGAACTCAATCAGCTCGCCAAGATACATAAACGCCGTATGGTCGGAGCAACGGGCAGCCTGCTGCATGTTGTGCGTAACGATAACGACGGTGTAATCCTCTTTAAGCTCGGTGATCAGCTCCTCAATACGACCGGTTGAGATAGGGTCAAGCGCTGAACACGGCTCATCAAGCAGCAGGACTTCCGGGCGAATCGCAATACCGCGTGCGATGCACAGACGCTGCTGCTGACCACCTGAGAGAGAATACCCGCTCTGGTGCAGTTTATCTTTGGTTTCGTTCCATAATGCGGCTTTGGTCAAGGCCCACTGCACGCGCTCGTCCATATCGGCGCGGGAGAGTTTCTCAAACAGGCGCACGCCAAAGGCGATGTTGTCATAGATGGACATCGGGAACGGCGTCGGCTTCTGGAAGACCATGCCGACTTTCGCGCGCAGCAGCGCGATATCCTGGGTATTGGTAAGGATGTTGTCGCCATCCAGCAGGATTTCACCTTCAGCGCGCTGCTCCGGGTACAGTTCGAACATTTTGTTGAACGTACGCAGCAGGGTGGATTTACCGCAACCAGACGGGCCGATAAACGCCGTCACCTGGTTTTTCGCGATATCCAGGTTGATGTTCTTCAGGGCATGGAATTTGCCATAGTAGAAGTTCAAATCACGAACCGTAATTTTACCTGGGCCGGTATTCGCCATACTCATCTCAATCTCTTCCTCATTCGACGCCGCTTTCGCCGCGCCGTAAAAATTAACCGTGTTTACGTTTCGCGAAAATCACGCGAGCCAGAATGTTCAGCAACAGGACGCAGAGGGTAATAATCAACACCCCTGCCCATGCCAGCTGCTGCCACTCAGCAAACGGGCTCATTGCAAATTTGAAAATGGTCACCGGCAGGTTGGCAATCGGCTGCATCATGTCGGTACTCCAGAACTGGTTCGACAGCGCGGTAAACAGCAGCGGCGCGGTTTCGCCCGCAATACGCGCGACGGCCAGCAACACCCCGGTCATGATGCCGGATATCGACGCTTTCAGCGTAATCGCGGAGATCATCTTCCACTTCGGCGTACCCAGCGCGTAGGCCGCTTCACGCAGGCTGTCCGGCACCAGCTTCAGCATGTTCTCGGTGGTACGAATAACGATAGGCACCTGCAGCAGCGCCAGCGCAATAACGCCCGCCCAGCCGGAGAAGTGCTCCATCTGCATGACCACGATGGTATAAACGAACAGACCGACAACGATAGACGGCGCCGAAAGCAGAATATCGTTGATAAAACGGATGATTTCCGCCAGCCAGGATTTACGGCCATATTCAGCCAGGTAGACGCCCGCCAGAATCCCCAGCGGCGTACCGAAAACCGTCGCCCACAGGATTAACAGGCCGCTACCGGCCAGGGCATTCGCCAGACCACCGCCCGCAGTGTTCGGCGGCGGCGTCATTTCGGTAAACAGCGCCAGCGACATGCCGTCGATGCCGCGTACAACGGTAGAAAACAGGATCCACACCAGCCAGAACAACCCGAACGCCATCGTCGCCATTGAAAGCGTCAGCGCGATACGGTTTTTGGTGCGGCGGCGGGCCTGCATTTTGCGGCGGGACTCCGCCAGTTCAGCCGTCGTTTGCATTTCAAGAGTCGCCATTAACGTGCCCCCTCGTTTTTCGCGAGGCGCAGGATCATCAGTTTAGAAATCGCCAGGACGATAAAGGTGATCACGAACAGAATTAAACCCAGCTCCATCAGCGCAGCGACGTGGAGGCCGGATTCAGCTTCCGCAAACTCGTTGGCCAGCGCAGAGGTAATGCTGTTACCTGGCATAAACAGCGAGGCGCTGTCGAGTTGGTAGGTGTTGCCGATGATAAAGGTGACCGCCATGGTTTCACCCAGCGCGCGGCCAAGGCCGAGCATTACGCCGCCAATCACGCCGTTTTTGGTAAACGGCAGCACGATGCGCCAGATAACTTCCCAGGTGGTGCAGCCGATGCCGTAGGCCGACTCTTTCATCATCACCGGGGTTTGTTCAAATACGTCGCGCATAACAGCGGCGATGTACGGAATGATCATAATGGCGAGGATCACGCCAGCGGCCAGCAGACCGATACCAAAAGCCGGGCCAGAGAACAGGGAGCCGACAATGGGAATGGCAGACAGCACGTTCCCGACCGGCTCCTGAAACCAGGTGGCAAACAGCGGAGCAAAAATAAACAGGCCCCACATGCCGTAAACAATACTCGGAATGGCCGCCAGCAACTCAATCGCGATACCCAGCGGGCGTTTCAGCCAGTTTGGCGCCAGCTCCGTCAAAAACAGCGCGATGCCGAAACTCACCGGAACGGCGATCAGCAGCGCAATCAAGGAGGTGACCAGCGTGCCGTAGATAGGCACCAGCGCACCGTAGATGTCATTCGGCGCATCCCACTCTTTCGTCCACAGGAAGGAGAAACCGAATTTCTGGATGCTAGGCCAGGAGGAGAAAATCAGGGAGACGATAATGCCGCCGAGCATAAATAGCACAATCAGCGCAGCCAGTTTTACCAGCGCGCCGAAGAGGAGGTCACCCTTTTTGCTCGGGGGATTAAATGCAGGCTTGGTTGCAGCCATAAATTACTCTTCAGTTAAGACGTTTTACGAATATGGGCGGGTAAGCACCATCACCACCCGCCATTTTCGTTATTTTTTCCAATTAGTACAGCGCTTTACCGCTGCTGTCTTTTACGTTGGTCTTCCATGCAGCACGTACCTGCTCAACCACGCTTTCCGGCAGAGAAGCGTAATCCAGCGCATTCGCTTCTTTGCTGCCGTTTTTATAGGCCCAGTCAAAGAATTTCAGCACTTCAGCGCCCTGCTCAGGTTTCTTCTGCTCTTTGTGCACCAGAATGAAGGTGGTGGAGGTGATTGGCCACACGTCCGCGCCTTTCTGGTTGGTCAGGTCCTGAGCGAAAGATTTGCTCCAGTCAGCGCCTTTCGCCGCGTTGGAGAAGCTCTGTTCGGTCGGGCTGACGTCAGCGCCATCAGCAGACTTCAGCTTGGTGTAGGTCAGGTTGTTCTGCTTCGCGTAAGCATATTCAACGTAGCCGATGGAGCCCGGCAGACGCTGTACGAAAGCAGCGATACCGTCGTTGCCTTTACCGCCCAGACCCGTCGGCCAGTTAACGGTAGAACCAGCGCCGATTTTGGATTTCCACTCTTCGTTCACTTTAGCCAGGTAGCTGGTGAAGACGAAAGAGGTGCCAGAACCGTCAGCGCGACGAACCACGGCGATGTTCTGAGAAGGCAGTTTCTTGCCCGGGTTCAGTTTAACAATCGCTTCGTCGTCCCACTTTTTGATGTTGCCCAGGTAGATATCGCCCAGGGTTTTGCCGTCGAGCACCAGCTCGCCGGATTTGAAGCCAGGCAGGTTAACCGCCAGCACGACACCGCCGATTACGGTCGGGAACTGGAACAGGCCTTCCTGAGAGAGCTTATCGTCGCTCAGCGGGGCGTCAGACGCGCCGAAGTCAACGGTATTTGCTGTGATTTGTTTAACGCCACCGGAGGAGCCGATACCCTGATAGTTAACCTTGTTGCCGGTTTCTTTCTGGTAGGTATCCGCCCATTTGGCATACACCGGCGCAGGGAACGTTGCACCAGCGCCAGTCAGGCTCGCTGCTGCAAATGCAGAGAAAGCGCTCATCGATAAGGTCGCGGCGACAACAGTTGCGACAGTGGTACGCATAACTTTCATAATGTCTCCTGCAAGAATTCGTAAATCGTTGTTTAAGTGGCTACGGTGAGCAAAATAGGACAAACAGGTGACAGTTAAATGTACGAATTATGACAGTTTTATGACAATCGAAATTTTAGATAAACTGAACAAATAAATACATTTAATATCAATAAGTTATAAATATTTATGACAGCCAATTGTCAGTGAAGTTTTATTTTTGTGACACCTAAAAGCGTAGTCAAAGATGACAGTTTGTCATCAACCCGGCGAAGCGTATTCTTTTACCGGGTGATGAAAAAACAGGCAGAAGAGAAGAGAATAGCTGCCGTTTGGCAGCCTTTTCGATGAGCTTAGCGTCCGTGGTATACGGTCTGGCCTTCAAACATCGTCCAGATAACATTGGCATCTCTGAGTTTTTCGATGCTTACCTTCTCCAGGTTGCGATCGAACAGAACCAGGTCCGCGCTTTTTCCAACCGCAATGGAGCCTATCGCGTTATCACGGCCAATGACTTTCGCGGCGTTCAGGGTGTACGCCTGCAACATCGCCGCCCTGCTGATTTTCTCGCTATCCGGAGGCAACTCGCCCTGCTCGCCGATACGCGTAACGGCGGTATAAATCGCCAGCAGCGGATTAGGGCTGGAGACAGGCCAGTCGCTGGCGCCAGCTATCAGCGCATGGTGGCGATACAGTTCGCCTGCAGGGTAGAGATGCTGTAATAACGGCGCAGGTACTTTTCCGTCCACCAGCATCGTCGAGGCGCCATCTTTACCCGCCCACAAGAGCTGCATGGAAGCCGCGACGTTCAGCTGCTGAAAACGGGGAAAGCTTTGCGGGCTTACCACTTCAAGGTGGGTGATACTGTGCAGTATATGGCTGTCGCCATTTTCCTTACGGGCGCAGGCGACCGCATCAAGAGACTCCTGTACGGCACGATCGCCAATCGCATGGAAATGCACGATCAGACGTTCAGCATCAGCTTTGGCAATCAGCTGGCAATACTTCACCTTATCCAGCGAGTTATCGCCGCTATAACCAGGGCGATTAAGATAAGGCTGGCTCAGTTTTGCCGTCTGGGAGGGGTATTCGATAACCCCATCCTGGAAAATTTTAATCCCTGCCAGCCCGAAGTCTGCGGTTGACGAAAATCTCTCGCGCAGCGCCACAACATCATCAATCGCCGAAGGCGAAGCATTAATATTGACCAACGCCAGCCCGGTAACGTGCGCGGTTAATTTCCCGGCCTTCGCCAGCGACGTATAGGCGGGAAGTAACCCCTCATCCGAGCGGCCCGGGTTGGCATCAAACATAGGCGCCAGCGGACGAATGTTGCTCAGCGGCTCCATCCAGGCCGTCACGCCAAAGCGATTCATCACATTCGCGCCCGCCGTAATGGATTGCGCTATTTTTGCATCGTCCACCGGAGGAATTGAGCTCAATACCCGATCCCATGCCCCTTCCGTCACAAAGCCATTTATTTTGCCATCTGGCGTTAATCCTGTACCCGCTTTAATACGGCTGTCTGCTGTACGTAACATCTCGGGGGTTATTCCCGCTTTGCGCAGCATGGCCTGGTTAACCCAACCGGTATGAGCATCATATCCAGCCAGGACAACCGGAATATTTTTATACGCTGGCGCGTTAAAAACGGTATCTAACAGATTTATATTATTCCAGTAATCCAAAGAAACATTACTGTAGTACTGTATTCCCTGAATATCACGCTGTGGGTTATTTTTATTTTTCTCGACAAAAGACGTTATTTCGCCAGCATTTTTCATTCCTTCAGGAAACTCGAGCGTTAGGGTCTGAAACCCAGCATCAGCGACATGAGCATGCGTGTCGATCATGCCCGGCATCAGGTACTTCCCTTGCAGGTCTACCCGTTTTGCGTCCTGTCCCATCTGATGCAGCACATCCTGATAGCGCCCCACCGCAATAATATTCTTACCTTCGATACCGATGGCTTCCGGGTGCGGATCGTCAGGGTCTGCGCTATATATTTCACCACCATAGATAAGAACTCTGTTATTGTTCTGCTGAGCACAAACAGTAAAAGAGGAAATAGCCAGCGTACTTGCCAGAAAAATCGTCAAACGTTTCATCATTAACTCCGTTGCGTTGCGAATAAACACGATAATAATTGTTGTAAGACGTTATTCTTCTGGTGTGTTTTTTAAAGGGATGCAAATATCATAAACATAGTAATCACGGATAGTATCGGTTTCATTATAATATTTTTCATAGCAAGGCCTGTCGCCATGAATATACCCCCGGGTTTTGACCCAGGCCAACGCAATATCCCAGGTATCCTCTATCCGTTCACAGCAGGCCGCAAATTTACACACGGCGTAGGTTCCTGCTGAAAGCGTCTGCACCGCAACGCCTCTGTCAGGCTTCTCTCCAGGGGAGAGCTCAAAACCAACATCGGTGCGGCATTTTGACGCTAACGTAATTTCAGGCGCATCCCAATAGATGCACAGCATCCCGGCTGGCTGTAAGGGGGTTCTTGCTGGAAACAAGGCCAGCAAATCCTGATGCGTTAATTGACATGTTTCTTTCCCGTATGGCCCGAGCCTGCGCATATATGCCACTCGCCTGGCAGGCAATGACACAATGTTGGCGGATAAAAACGTAACGTCGTTCATTGCCGCCTGCATCGCATCGAGTTGAGAATAGGCAGTTTTCGGTGGCGCGACGTTTCCTGCCTTGCTTTTCATTGTCGCGAGATGACGGCGGCGAAATTCACCCGGGGATAAGGAAAAGTGGTGACGAAACGCTTTGGCAAAATTCTGTGAGCTGGAAAAGCCTATGCGCAGCGCAAGCCGGGTAATGTCGCCTTGCGGAGATTCCATCAAGCCTATTGCAGCTCTTTCCATCCGCAGCCGACGGGTGAACTCCGCGATAGTTTCCCCCACCTGCGCCCGGAAAATACGGTGAAAGTGAAAACTGGAAATCGCCACCTCGCTGGCGATTTCTTCAAGCGTAGGGTTAAGATAAAGACGCTGGCTGATGTAGTCCATCGCCTTAAAAATCTGCTTTCTGTAATCCTGAGGCATCAGAGTTATTCCCTCATTTCAGCAGCAGCGACGTCTTATTTGTGGTTGGTGTTCGACCATAAAAAAAATCCGGTATGCCTTTCAAGCGGCATCACCGGATTTTTTGCGTTACCACCAAATTTATTTTGGTGAGGGACGCATTTTATTCAACCGTCACCGATTTCGCCAGGTTACGCGGCTGGTCAACATCTGTGCCTTTGATCAGCGCCACGTGATAGGCGAGCAGTTGCAGCGGAACGGTGTAGAAGATAGGCGCAATCGCCTCTTCCACATGCGGCATCTCAATGATGTGCATGTTGTCGCTGCTGGAGAAGCCAGCATCGCGATCGGCAAAAACATACAGATGACCACCGCGGGCGCGAACTTCTTCGATATTGGATTTCAGTTTTTCCAACAGCTCGTTATTCGGCGCCACCACGATAACCGGCATATCGGCGTCGATCAGCGCCAGCGGGCCGTGCTTCAGCTCGCCTGCGGCATACGCTTCCGCATGAATGTAGGAAATCTCTTTGAGCTTCAGCGCGCCTTCCAGGGCAATCGGATACTGATCGCCGCGGCCAAGGAACAGCGCGTGATGCTTGTCGGAGAAATCTTCAGCAAGCTGCTCAATGCGTTTATCCTGCGACAGCATCTGTTCGATGCGGCTCGGCAGCGCCTGCAAGCCCTGAACGATATCCTGCTCAATAGCGGCATCCAGCCCTTTCAGCTGCGACAGCTTCGCCACCAGCATCAGCAGAACCGTCAGTTGGGTAGTGAACGCTTTGGTGGAAGCCACGCCGATTTCGGTTCCCGCTTTGGTCATCAGCGCGAGATCGGATTCGCGCACCAGCGAAGAGCCCGGCACGTTGCAAATCGCCAGCGAACCGAGGTAGCCCAGCTCTTTGGACAGGCGCAGCGCCGCCAGCGTATCCGCCGTTTCACCAGACTGGGAAAGGGTGATCATCAGGCTGTTACGACGTACCGCGGACTTGCGATAACGGAACTCGGAGGCGATCTCGACATCGCACGGCACACCGGCCAGCGCTTCAAACCAGTAACGGGAAACCATACCGGAGTTGTAGGACGTACCGCAGGCGACAATCTGGATATGCTCAACCTTCGCGAGCATTTCATTGGCATTCGCACCCAGCTCGCTGAGATCTACCTGGCCGTGGCGGATACGCCCGGTCAGGGTGTTTTTAATCGCGTTCGGCTGCTCGTAAATCTCTTTTTGCATGTAGTGGCGGTAGATACCTTTATCACCCGCGTCGTATTGCAGATTGGACTCGATATCCTGGCGTTGTACCTGTGCGCCGGATTTGTCGAAGAGGGTGACCGAACGACGGGTCACCTCTGCGATATCGCCCTCTTCGAGGAAGATAAAGCGACGGGTTACCGGCAGCAGAGCCAGCTGATCGGAGGCGATAAAGTTCTCACCCATGCCCAGACCAATGACCAGCGGGCTGCCGGAACGGGCCGCCAGCAGGGTGCTCGGATCGCGGGTATCCATGATAACCGTGCCGTAGGCGCCGCGCAGCTGCGGGATCGCGCGCAGTACCGCCTCACGCAGCGTACCGCCCTGCTCCAGCTCCCAGTGCACCAGGTGCGCGATCACTTCGGTATCGGTTTCCGACACAAAAGCGTAGCCGCGAGACTTCAACGTTTCGCGCAGCGGCTCGTGGTTTTCGATAATACCGTTGTGAACCACAACGATGTGTTCTGACACATGAGGATGCGCGTTGCCTTCGGAAGGTTCTCCATGCGTCGCCCAACGGGTATGCGCAATACCGGTGCCGCCATGCAGCGGATGTTCTTCCGCCGCCTGAGCCAGCATCTGCACTTTTCCGAGACGACGCAGGCGTGTCATTTGCCCTTCGCTATCAACAACGGTCAACCCGGCAGAGTCATAGCCACGGTATTCCAGACGACGAAGACCTTCGAGAAGGATCTCAGCAATATCACGCTGCGCGACTGCGCCAACAATTCCACACATAGTTAAATTTCCTGAATATGGCGTTATGCCATGCGTTGTCGCTGACCTGTTTGCCCTTTTCCGGGCGCCCCGAGCCTTGTAGAGAGTGGGGTTATTTTTATGGGTAGTGCCATTGGGCGGGGGATTATATTATCCCCTCACCCTGACCTCTTCCCGCAAAGGAAGAGAGAAAACCGTTTACTTTTTCTTCACCGGGCGCTGCCAGCCCTGCTTGTGGGTCTGCGGCACGCGGCTTAATACCAGTTCATTGTCGGCGATATCGCGCGTTACGGTCGTACCCGCCGCAATGGTCGCGCCTTTACCGACGCTGACCGGCGCCACCAGTTGAGTATCGGAACCGACAAACACGTCATCACCAATGATGGTTTTGAATTTGTTCGCGCCATCGTAGTTACAGGTAATCGTACCGGCGCCGATATTCACGTTGTCGCCAATTTCCGCATCGCCCAGGTAGCTCAGGTGGCCTGCTTTAGAACCTTTACCCAGACGCGCTTTTTTCATCTCGACGAAGTTGCCGACGTGCGCCCCTTCCAGCAGCTGCGCGCCAGGGCGCAGACGGGCAAATGGGCCAATCGTGCACGCGACGTCAAGCTGTGCATCCTCAACGACCGAATACGGACTGATTTCGCAATCATCGCCAATGACGCTGTTTTTAATCACGCAGCCAGCGCCGATTTTGACGCGATTGCCGAGGGTGACGCGACCTTCAAGAATAACGTTAGTATCAATTTCCACATCACGCCCGTGCGAGAGTGTGCCGCGGAGATCAAAACGTGAGGGATCGCGCAGCATTACACCCGCCAGCAACAGCTTTTCCGCCTGCTCGCTCTGGTAGACGCGCTCAAGACGAGAGAGTTGCAGGCGGTTGTTGACGCCTTCCACTTCACTCAGACGATCGGGGTGAACGGCGGCAATTTCGCGGCCTTCCTGATAGGCCATGGCGATAATGTCGGTGATGTAATACTCGCCCTGGGCATTGTTGTTGTTGAGCTTCAATAGCCAGCGTTTTAAATCCGCGCCGCCGGCAATCAAAATACCGGTGTTGATCTCTTTAATCTGACGCTGTTCCTGGGTCGCGTCTTTCTGCTCGACGATACCGCTGACACTGCCGTTTTCACGCGTAATGCGACCATAACCTGTCGGGTTGTCCAGCTTCACCGTCAGCAGCCCGATGCCGCCCTGCGGTTTTGCCTCGCGCAGGCGCCTGAGGGTTTCAACGGAGATAAGCGGTACGTCGCCGTACAGCATCATTATCTCTTCGTCGTCGGCGAAGAACGGCGCCGCCTGCTGCATCGCATGGCCGGTCCCCAACTGTTCAGCCTGTAGCACCCAGTTGAGCTTATCTTCACACAGCGTTTGCTTAAGTAGTTCGCCGCCGTGGCCATACACCAGATGCACCTGAACCGCGCCTAAATGTTTCGCAGCATCAATGACATGCTGAACCATCGGCTTTCCTGCCAACGTGTGCAGCACTTTCGGAAGATCGGAATACATGCGGGTACCTTTGCCTGCGGCAAGGATAACCACGCTCATCGCACTGTTTGACATACGTATCCTGACGGTAGTTTGAGTGGGAAGTAAAAACCTTTCGCGTTGAAAATTCTACATATTTTGCATCATGAAATGGAATGTAGGAAAAATGCTCAGCGCCCGGGCATAAAACGATTTCATCCGGCTATTTTCGGCCATCGTAACCCGATTTGTCCCGTAATAAATGCCAGTAATCTGAAGTTTAGCGGCTATGCTTTTGCTTTCGCTGTTTTTTTGTCGATTGAATAAAGCCTGCGCGCAAGGCATAAAAAAAGCCAGTCTGGAAACCAGACTGGCTTTTGTGCTTTCAAGCCGGTGTTACATCGCTTTTTTGGTCAACTCGATAACGCGCAGTTTCGCGATCGCTTTGGCCAGTTCCGCAGACGCCTGAGCGTAATCCACGTCGCCGTGAGAGCTCTTAATGTGCTCTTCCGCTTTACGCTTCGATTCCAGGGCTCGCGCTTCGTCGAGATCCTGACCACGAATCGCGGTATCAGCCAGAACGGTCACGGTACCAGGCTGCACTTCAAGAATGCCGCCAGACAGATAGATAAACTCTTCATGACCGAACTGTTTAACGATGCGGATCATACCAGGCTTAATGGCGGTGAGCAGCGGGGCGTGACCCGGGTAAATACCCAGTTCACCTTCGCAACCCGTTACCTGGATTTTCTCGACCAGACCAGAGAACATTTGTTGCTCTGCGCTGACGACATCCAGGTGGTAAGTCATTGCCATATCACCCTCCGATTAAGGCGTTAAAGTTTTTTGGCTTTTTCCACAGCTTCGTCGATGGAACCAACCATGTAGAACGCCTGCTCCGGCAGGTGATCGTATTCGCCGTCCATGATGCCCTTAAAGCCACGGATGGTGTCTTTCAGCGAGACGAATTTACCCGGAGAACCGGTAAAGACTTCTGCTACGAAGAACGGCTGGGACAGGAAGCGCTGGATCTTACGCGCGCGAGCTACCACCAGTTTATCTTCTTCAGACAGTTCATCCATACCCAGGATGGCGATGATATCTTTCAGTTCCTGATAACGCTGCAGGATGGACTGAACGCCACGCGCGGTGTCGTAGTGTTCCTGACCAACAACCAGCGGATCCAGCTGACGGCTGGTGGAATCCAGCGGGTCAACGGCCGGGTAGATACCCAGGGACGCTATCTGACGGCTCAGTACCACGGTTGCATCCAGGTGAGCAAAGGTGGTAGCTGGTGACGGGTCAGTCAAGTCATCCGCAGGTACGTATACCGCCTGAACGGAGGTGATAGAACCGGTTTTGGTGGAGGTAATACGTTCCTGCAGAACGCCCATCTCTTCCGCCAGGGTCGGCTGGTAACCTACCGCTGAAGGCATACGGCCCAGCAGTGCGGATACTTCAGTACCGGCCAGGGTGTAACGGTAGATGTTGTCGACGAACAGCAGAACGTCACGACCTTCGTCACGGAATTTCTCAGCCATGGTCAGGCCGGTCAGCGCAACGCGCAGACGGTTTCCCGGCGGCTCGTTCATCTGGCCATACACCAGGGATACTTTATCGATAACGTTGGAGTCGGTCATTTCGTGGTAGAAGTCGTTACCCTCACGAGTACGCTCACCAACGCCCGCAAACACAGAGTAACCGGAGTGCTCGATCGCGATGTTACGAATAAGCTCCATCATGTTTACGGTTTTACCTACGCCCGCACCACCAAACAGACCGACTTTACCGCCCTTCGCGAACGGACAAATCAGGTCCATAACTTTGATGCCGGTTTCCAGCAGTTCCTGAGAGTTGGAAAGCTCTTCATAGGACGGCGCCGGACGGTGAATCGCCCAACGCTCTTCTTCGCCGATTTCGCCTTTCATGTCGACCGGCTCACCCAGTACGTTCATGATACGACCCAGCGTCGCTTTACCTACCGGGACTTCGATCGGGTGCTCGAGGTCTTTCACTTCCAGACCGCGACGCAGACCGTCGGAGGAACCCATTGCGATGGTACGTACGATACCACCACCGAGCTGCTGCTGAACTTCCAGCACCAGGCGCTCTGTACCATTCTGAACCTCAAGAGCATCGTACACGCGCGGTACGGCATCCTGAGGGAATTCGACGTCCACTACGGCGCCGATTACCTGGACAATTTTTCCAGTAGCCATCTTGAATCCTCTACGAATTAACCTGGTTATACCGCGGATGCACCACCGACGATTTCGGTGAGTTCCTGAGTAATGCTGGCCTGACGAGCTTTGTTGTATACCAACTGCAGCTCTTTAATCAGGCTGCCGCCATTGTCGGTTGCGGCTTTCATCGCCACCATACGTGCGGCCTGCTCGCTGGCCAGGTTTTCTACCACGCCCTGATAAACCTGAGATTCGACGTAACGACGCAGCAGGGTATCCAGCAGCGCTTTCGGATCTGGCTCATACAGGTAGTCCCAGGATTTATGCTTCAACGTTTCATCTTCTGATGCCGGCAGCGGCAGCATTTGAGTGATGGTCGGAACCTGAGTCATGGTGTTAATAAATTTGTTGCTGACAACGTAAAGCTTGTCCAGACGGCCTTCATCGTAGGCCTGCAACATCACTTTTACCGGGCCGATCAGTTCGGACAGGGAAGGGTTGTCCCCCATACCGGTTACCTGAGCAACCACGTTGCCGCCAACGGTATTAAAGAAAGAGACGCCTTTAGAGCCGATCATTGCGAGTTCGCACTGAACGCCTTTATCGGACCACGCTTTCATATCCGCCAACAGCTTTTTGAACAGGTTGGTGTTCAAGCCACCGCACAGACCACGGTCAGTCGACACTACCAAGTAGCCCACGCGTTTTACGTCGCGTTCTTCCAGGTAAGGGTGCTTATATTCCAGATTACCGCTGGCAAGGTGACCAATCACTTTGCGCATGGTCTCTGCATAAGGACGGCTGGCCGCCATGCGCTCCTGCGATTTACGCATTTTGGAAGCGGCGACCATCTCCATCGCTTTAGTGATCTTCTGCGTGTTCTGGACGCTTGCGATCTTACTACGTATCTCTTTTGCGCCGGCCATGAGCTTCTCCTCAATGCCTTGCGGCCCACCCTAAGGCAGGCCGCCAGACGTTACCAGGACTGGGTTGCTTTGAAGGAATCGAGGACGCCTTTCAGCTTGCCTTCGATTTCGTCGTTATAGCCACCGGACTGGTTGATCTCTTGCATCAGCGGAGCATGGTCACGGTCAACATAAGCCATCAGAGCGGCTTCGAAGCTACCGATTTTCGCCAGTTCAACATCCGCCAGGTAACCACGTTCAGCTGCGAACAGAACCAGAGACTGATGCGCAACGGACATCGGCGCATACTGTTTCTGCTTCAGCAATTCGGTCACTTTCTGACCGTGATCGAGCTGTTTACGGGTTGCATCATCAAGGTCGGATGCAAACTGGGAGAATGCCGCCAGTTCACGATACTGCGCCAGCGCGGTACGGATACCACCGGACAGTTTCTTCATGATCTTGGTCTGAGCTGCACCACCAACACGGGATACGGAGATACCCGGGTTAACCGCCGGACGAATACCGGAGTTGAACAGGCTGGTTTCCAGGAAGATCTGACCATCGGTAATGGAGATTACGTTGGTCGGAACGAACGCGGAAACGTCACCTGCCTGCGTTTCGATAATCGGCAGCGCGGTCAGAGAACCAGTTTTCCCTTTCACTTCACCTTTGGTGAAGGCTTCGACGTATTCGGCGTTAACACGCGCAGCACGCTCCAACAGACGAGAGTGGAGGTAGAATACGTCGCCCGGGAATGCTTCACGTCCTGGCGGACGACGGAGCAGCAGGGAGATCTGACGGTATGCAACAGCCTGTTTGGACAGGTCATCGTAAACGATCAGCGCATCTTCGCCGCGGTCGCGGAAGTATTCGCCCATTGAGCAACCCGCGTATGCCGCGAGGTACTGCAGTGCAGCGGATTCAGAAGCGGTAGCCACCACAACGATGGTGTTAGCCAGCGCGCCGTGCTCTTCCAGCTTACGAACCACGTTCGCGATGGTAGACGCTTTCTGACCGATAGCGACATACACGCACTTGATGCCGGAGTCACGCTGGTTGATGATGGCGTCGATAGCCAGCGCGGTTTTACCGGTCTGACGGTCACCGATGATCAGTTCACGCTGACCACGACCGATTGGGATCATGGCATCAACGGATTTATAACCGGTCTGAACCGGCTGATCGACGGACTGACGTTCGATTACGCCCGGCGCGATAACTTCGATTGGGGAGAAGCCATCGTGCTCAACCGGACCTTTACCGTCGATTGGCGCACCCAAGGTGTTCACCACGCGACCCAGCAGGCCGCGGCCAACCGGAACTTCAAGAATACGGCCAGTACACTTCACCTTCATGCCTTCGGCGAGGTCAGCGTATGGGCCCATGACCACCGCACCTACGGAGTCGCGCTCCAGGTTCAGTGCGATAGCGTAACGGTTACCCGGCAGGGAGATCATTTCACCCTGCATACAATCGGCCAGGCCGTGGATACGGATAACACCGTCACTTACAGAAACAATTGTACCTTCGTTGTGCGCTTCGCTCACAACGTTGAACTGAGCAATGCGCTGCTTGATCAGTTCGCTGATTTCGGTGGAATTCAGTTGCATGCTCCAGTCCCCTTAAGACTGCAAGACGTCTGCAAGGCGCTCAAGACGGCCGCGTACGCTGCCATCAATGACCATATCACCCGCTCGGATGATAACGCCTGCCATTACAGACTTATCGATTTTGCAATTCAGCTTCACTTTGCGTGACAGACGTTTTTCCATCGCGACGGTGATTTTCGAAAGCTGTTCTTCACTCAGTTGGGTCGCAGAAGTCACTTCAACTTCTGCGGTAGCCTCGCTAAGGGCACGTAAGTGCGCAAACTGCTCAAGAACATCCGGGAGCACTCTCAGACGACCATTTTCCGCCATTACCCGAATCAGGTTCTGGCCGTTGGTATCCAGTTGCTCACCGCATACGGCGATAAACGACTCAGCAAGCGTTTCTGGCGCCAGCGCGCCAGAAAGAAGCTCAGCCATTTGGTCGTTCTTCGTCACCTCGGCGGCAAACGCCAGCATATTCTGCCAGCGGTCGACGTTCTGGTGTTCGACGGCAAAGTCAAAAGCTGCTTTGGCGTAGGGGCGAGCTACCGTAACAAATTCAGACATCAGCCCCTCCCTCCTTACAGTTCAGCGACAAGTTTATCCACGATGTCGCTGTTAGCAGCTTCATCCACGGAACGTTCGATGATCTTCTCGGCACCAGCAACAGCCAGAATCGCGACCTGCTTACGCAGCTCTTCGCGAGCACGTTTACGCTCGGCATCAATTTCTGCCTGTGCTTGCGCAACGATTTTGCTACGTTCCTGTTCTGCTTCCGCTTTCGCTTCGTCCAGGATCTGAGAACGGCGCTTGTTCGCCTGCTCAATGATTACCTGGGCTTCCGCTTTCGCTTTTTTCAGCTGGTCGGTCGCGTTGGCCTGTGCAAGGTCCAAATCTTTCTTAGCGCGTTCAGCAGAAGCAAGGCCGTCAGAAATCTCTTTTTGACGCTTTTCAATGGCTGCCATTAACGGCGGCCATACGTACTTCATGCAGAACCAAACAAAGATAACAAACGCGATGGCCTGGCCGAGGATTGTTGCGTTCATGTTCACAGCACAATACCTCTTAAAATTAACAACTGTGGCTTAGGTTTATTCCGTGCAACTTACTACGCGACAGCAAACATCACGTACAGACCCAGACCTACAGCGATCATCGGGATAGCATCCACCAGACCCATAACGATAAAGAACTGAGTACGCAGCAGAGGAATCAGATCCGGCTGACGCGCTGCGCCTTCCAGGAATTTACCCCCGAGGATGCCGATACCGATCGCAGCACCGATTGCCGCAAGACCCATCATCACAGCGGCAGCCATGTACAGCAGATCCATATTCAGGTTTTCCATGACAGTCTCCAGTTTGTTTCAGTTAAAACGTAGTAGTGTTGGTAAAGAATCAATGCTCTTCAGATGCCATCGACAGATAGACAATCGTCAGAACCATGAAGATAAAGGCTTGCAGCGTAATGATCAGGATGTGGAAAATGGCCCAAGGCACATTCAGAAGCCACTGTGACCACCACGGCAGAAGACCCGCGATCAGAATGAAAATCAGCTCACCCGCATACATGTTGCCGAACAGTCGCAGACCGAGAGAAATCGGTTTGGACAGCAGGCTGACGCCTTCCAGGATTAAGTTAACCGGAATGAACGCCCAGTGGTTGAATGGCTGCAAGGTCAGCTCTTTCACAAAGCCGCTTACGCCTTTCATTTTGATACTGTAGAAAAGAATCAGGATAAATACGCCCAGCGCCATAGACAGGGTGATGTTCACGTCAGCTGACGGTACCACGCGCAGTGCAGGCAGGCCGAAAATGTGTTCACCGATGTATGGCAGCAAGTCGATTGGCAGCAGGTCCATCAGGTTCATCAGGAAAACCCAAACGAACACGGTGAGGGCCAGCGGAGCAATAACCTTGCTCTTGCCGTGGTACATGTCTTTAACGCTGCCATGGACGAAGCCGATGATCATTTCGATAAAGGTCTGGAATTTCCCTGGCACGCCGCTGGTCGCTTTCTTCGCCACGCTGCGGAACATCACCAGGAACAACAGCCCCAGTGCGACCGAAAAGAACATGGAGTCAATGTTGAGCGTCCAGAAGGTGGCCGGGGCGTTATGCGGATCCACCAGCGAGAATGTACGCAGGTCCAGCTGAAGGTTGTTCAGGTGGTGACCTATGTAATCCTGCGGCGTCATATTTTCTGAAGCCATGATGCCTTTTACCCTTTGTTGTTGATTACCGCTGGCGCCAGAATTTGTACCACCAGCACCAAAACCCACGTCACAATCAGCGGCACAAACACCGCTTTGACAACCGCCAGCGCCATCACCAGGAGGGCAAAGGTCAGCAACACCTTAAACACTTCGCCGAACGCGAAGGACCAGGCCACGCGGCCTTTGGCAGGTGTATGCGCCTGATGACGCCAGGCAAAAATCATAAACAACATATTTGGCACTATGACCGCCAAACCTCCGCACACTGCGGAAATGCCCCAGAAGGGGTCTTTGAGACAAAACAGCAGTCCACTTGCTGTTACTGCCAGAAACTGAATGAACAGAAGCTTACGAGCAACGTTTCTACTCAAGAGCGACACAGACATCACGTTTTTACTCCTGCTCCCTTCGAGGTATGCCGCGTGTCGTATAAAACGTTCTTTAAGGCTCAGAGTCAAGCATCAAAAAGCGGACAAATTATACGGTGACGCCTCGTGAATTCAAACAATAAGTAGCGAAAAGGTGAATAAATGTTTAAATATTTTTCGGGACCACGGTTCTCACACTTTTAATGAAAGTGTGAACGATCAGTCAAAACTGCAAACAACGCGAAAACACCAACTTTAAAGCGTGCATCCGATCACAAAAAAAACATTTTCGTGTTTATCGTAATGACGCAGATAAATAATTCCTGGTTTTCATCATTCTGAAATTTATAACAAATTTCCTGAACTATTTTTAAAACAGCCCGATACAAGACAAAAACCATTCATTGACAATCATAATAAAATTTTAACAACAGTATGCTATTCACCAGACCAACTTTTAGCACGCTGATATTTTCACAGTTGACTATTCCGCGTGTTGACAAAAAGCGGGTCGTTAATGAAAAGCAAAAAAGCAGTAATCGTTGGGTTAAATGTAACCGGACGTATCGCTGCTTTTGTCGCCGAATTTTAACACTTCTCAGTGGTGCTAAACTTCACATTTTTTGATAAAAATTAAATTTTGGTTGGCTTAATCATCACCAGATGACGCTCGCCTTCCAACTGCGGAACCCGAAGTTTTACTATCTCTTCAACCGTATATCCGGCGGGCAGCATCGCTATCTCGTCATCCGGCAGTTGCCCCTTCAGCGCATAAAATCGGCCGTTTTCCCCAGGAAGGTGGTGACACCAGCTCACCATGTCATTGAGCGAGGCGAACGCCCGGCTAATCACGCCGTCAAACGGCGGCTGCGCCGGAAAGTCTTCTACGCGGCTTTGTACCGGCATCACGTTATCCAGCTTAAGCTCGTGCTGCACCTGACGCAGGAAGCGTACGCGCTTGCCCAGGCTATCCAGCAGCGTAAAGTGCGCCTCAGGGCGAACGATAGACAACGGAATCCCCGGCAACCCTGGTCCCGTACCCACATCGATAAAACGTTCACCCTGCAGGTGCGGCGCTACCACGATACTGTCGAGAATATGGCGGATTAACATCTCGTTAGGGTCGCGTACGGAGGTGAGGTTGTACGCCTTGTTCCATTTGTTCAGCATATCGACATAGGCCACCAGCTGATTTTTCTGGTGATCGGTGAGCGAAATGCCTGCTTTATCCAGCAGACGAGAAAGTGTGTTGAGCACGGTGAATACCTGTTCGAAATGTTGTAGGGCGGGTAAACAAAGCGCTACCCGCCAGAATGGTACTGAGGGTCTGCCGTTACGCGCTGCGGCGCAGCATACCCTGTTTTTTCAGCCAGACCAGCAAAATTGAAATCGCCGCTGGCGTGATCCCGGAGATTCGCGACGCCTGTCCGATGGATGACGGTTTGTGATCGTTCAGTTTGGCGATCACTTCGTTGGATAAGCCCGTCACCTGGCGGTAATCCAGGGTCGCTGGCAGCAACGTGTTTTCATTGCGCTGCTGTTTTTCGATCTCATCCTGCTGACGCGCGATATAGCCTTCGTATTTGACCTGAATCTCAACCTGCTCTGCCGCCTGCTCGTCTTCAAGGCCCGGCGCGAACGGTGAAAGCTGCACCAACTGTTCGTAGGTCATCTCCGGACGACGCAGCAGATCCTCGCCGCTGGCTTCACGGGACAGGGGCGCGGTCAGGTGAGTATTCACTTCCGCCGCCGTCTCAGCAGATGGCGTCACCCAGGTCGATTTCAGACGCTGACGTTCGCGTTCGATGCATTCCAGCTTCTCGTTGAAGCGCGCCCAGCGAACATCGTCAACCAGGCCAAGCTCGCGACCCATTTCCGTCAGACGTAGATCGGCGTTGTCTTCGCGCAGCATCAGGCGGTATTCCGCACGCGAGGTGAACATGCGGTAAGGCTCTTTGGTGCCGAGCGTACACAGGTCGTCCACCAGCACGCCGAGATAGGCCTGGGAACGTGATGGTGCCCATCCCTCTTTTTCGGCAGAGAAGCGCGCGGCGTTCAGACCGGCCAACAGCCCCTGAGCGGCCGCTTCTTCATAGCCGGTGGTGCCGTTGATCTGTCCGGCAAAGAACAGGCCGTGGATAAATTTGCTTTCCAGCGTTGGCTTCAGGTCGCGCGGATCGAAGAAATCGTATTCGATAGCATAGCCTGGACGAACGATTCTCGCGTTTTCCATTCCCTGCATGGAACGAACAATTTGCATTTGCACGTCAAAGGGCAGGCTGGTGGAGATACCGTTTGGATAAATCTCGTTAGAGGTCAGTCCTTCCGGTTCAAGGAAGATCTGGTGCTGATTACGATCGGCAAAGCGCATCACTTTGTCTTCGATAGACGGGCAGTAGCGCGGGCCGATCCCTTCGATCACCCCGGCATACATCGGGCTGCGATCGAGGTTATTGCGGATCACATCATGCGTTTTTTCATTGGTGTGCGTGATGTAGCACGGAACCTGACGCGGGTGCTGCGCGGCATTGCCCATAAACGAAAACACCGGCAGCGGGGTGTCGCCATGCTGCTGGGCCAGCACGCTGAAATCAATAGTCCGGGCGTCAATGCGCGGCGGCGTACCGGTTTTAAGGCGGCTGACACGCAGCGGCAGCTCACGCAAACGGCGGGACAGAGAGATGGACGGCGGATCGCCTGCACGGCCACCGCTGTAGTTATCCAGCCCAATATGAATTTTGCCGTCAAGGAAAGTACCCACCGTCAGGACGACGGCTTTTGCACGGAACTTAAGGCCCATTTGGGTCACTGCGCCGACAACACGATCGTTTTCGACGATCAGATCCTCAACCGCCTGCTGGAAAATCATCAGGTTCGGCTGGTTTTCCAGCGCGGTACGCACAGCCTGGCGGTAGAGCACGCGATCGGCCTGTGCGCGAGTGGCACGAACTGCCGGGCCTTTACTCGCGTTTAGTATCCTAAACTGAATGCCTGCCTGGTCAATCGCGGTTGCCATCAGGCCGCCAAGCGCATCCACTTCTTTCACCAGGTGTCCTTTCCCAATACCGCCGATCGCCGGGTTGCAGCTCATCTGCCCCAGAGTGTCGATATTGTGTGTCAAAAGCAGGGTCTGTTGCCCCATACGTGCTGCGGCCATCGCGGCCTCAGTACCTGCATGACCCCCGCCAATGATGATGACGTCAAAAGGATCCTGATAAAACATGTGGTCTGCCTCGCATAACGCGGTATGAAAATGGATTGAAGCCCGGGCCGTGGATTCTACTCAACTTTGCGCGCCGGAGAAAGCACCCGGGATCCTGGGTATTAAAAAGAAGATCTTTTTATATAGAGATCTGTTCTATTGTGATCTCTTATTAGGATCGCCCTTTGTTGTGGATAAGTGGGATCCTGTTTTTAAGATCAAATGCTTAGGGAGGATCACAATCTGTGAATGATCGGTGATCCTGGTCCGTATAAGCTGGGATCAGAATGAAGGGTTATGCACAACTCAAAAACTAGCCAAACCTTATTATTGGGATAACTACCGGTTGATCCAAGCTTTTAACCAGACTTATCCACAGAAGATCGCACGATCTTTACACTTCTCAGAGCAAATTTTTCCAGGATCCGACCCAAATTTCCGCCGGATCTTCCGGAATGTCGTGCTCAAGGACGTTGATTTTGAGCGTTTCGCCAAGCTGTTTTGCTCCGCAGGCCTTCAGCGCGTCGTCGATTTTCTCGATGGCACCGCAAAAGGTGTCATATTCCCGGCTGCCAATACCCACTGCGCCAAAGCGTACAGCGGACAGATCCGGTTTTTCTTCCTTTATAGCATCGTAGAACGGCAACAGGTTGTCCGGGATATCTCCCGCACCGTGGGTGGAGCTGATAACCAGCCAGATCCCTTCTTTATTAAGATCGTCAAGCAGGGGGCCGTGCAGCGTCTGCGTCGTAAAACCCGCATCTTCCAGCTTTTCCGCCAGATGCTCTGCTACGTATTCGGCGCCGCCAAGGGTGCTGCCGCTGATAAGGGTTATCTCTGCCATGATCGTCCACTCAACCACTCTGAGTGGCGTATTGTACGCTGTGTGTGAGCTGGGATCTACCTGTGGAAAGCTGTGGGATTAAAAAGCCCGATCACGGGCGGATAGTGCGCATGATCGGGTTCTGCAGGGAGATCAACGTCTCGGTGGACTGAATTTCATCGATTGTTTGGATCTTGTTGATAAGTACCTGCTGTAGCGCATCGATAGAGCGGCACATCACCTTAATAAAGATACTGTAGTGGCCGGTGGTGTAGTAGGCCTCGGTCACCTCATCGAGACTTTCCAGCTTCGCCAGCGCGGAGGGATAGTCTTTAGCGCTTTTCAGGATAATGCCGATAAAACAGCAGACATCGTAACCCAGCTGCTTCGGGCTCACGTCGATACGCGCGCCGGTGATAATGCCAGCCTGCTTCATTTTTTCTACCCGGACGTGAATCGTGCCGGGACTGACGCCAAACTGCTTCGCCAGTTCGGCATAGGCGGTACGGGCGTTAGCCATCAACGCCTCAAGAATGCCGCGGTCCAGATTGTCGATCTGATAATTTTCCATCGCTTTTTCTTATGAAGATTAATGATTCGCTCTATTTTAGCGCTTCGTATTGATGAATTAAAAGTGAAGTGGGCTTTTTGTTGTTTGATTATTGAATTAGTTGCCGGTTTTGTTGCTTAATCAATGGAACAGGACGCAGGAGTATAAATATGAAAACCGCTTATATCGCAAAACAACGCCAGATCAGTTTCGTTAAATCCCATTTTTCCCGCCAGCTTGAAGAGAAGCTCGGTCTGATTGAAGTCCAGGCGCCGATCTTAAGCCGCGTAGGCGACGGGACGCAGGATAACCTTTCTGGTTGCGAAAAAGCGGTGCAGGTTAAAGTGAAAACACTGCCTGACGCCCAGTTCGAAGTGGTTCACTCACTGGCGAAGTGGAAGCGTCAAACCCTGGGACAACACGACTTCAGCGCGGGCGAAGGGCTGTACACGCACATGAAGGCCCTTCGCCCCGATGAAGACCGACTTTCCGCTATCCATTCCGTGTATGTCGACCAGTGGGACTGGGAACGCGTGATGGGTGACGGCGAACGCCACACCGGTACGCTGAAAGCCACCGTCGAGGCGATTTATGCCGGGATCAAAGCGACCGAAGCGGCAGTCAGTCAAGAATTCGGCCTGACGCCGTTCCTGCCGGAGACTATCCACTTTGTCCACAGCCAGGCGCTGCTGAGCCGCTTCCCGAGTCTCGATGCCAAAGGCCGCGAGCGCGCGATCGCCAAAGAGCTGGGCGCTGTGTTTCTGGTTGGGATCGGCGGCAAACTGTCTGACGGCCAGCGCCATGACGTGCGTGCGCCGGATTATGACGACTGGAGCAGCGTCGGCGAGCGTGAGTTTGCCGGGCTCAACGGCGATATTCTGGTGTGGAACCCGGTTCTGGAAGACGCCTTCGAGCTTTCTTCAATGGGGATCCGCGTGGATGCCGATGCGTTAAAACGCCAGTTAGCGCTCACGGGGGACGAAGACCGTCTGCAGCTTGAATGGCACCAGGCGCTGCTCAGAGGGGAAATGCCGCAGACCATCGGCGGGGGGATCGGGCAGTCTCGTTTGACGATGTTGTTGCTGCAACTGTCGCATATCGGCCAGGTTCAGTGCGGCGTCTGGCCGCAACAGGTACGCGAAAGCGTCGGTTCGCTGCTGTAATTAGCGCTGCCAGCGCCGGATAAGACGGCTGCGTAATCCGGTATCAAAGCGCCAGATATGATCGAAAATGCGCATGATGCCGGGTTTGCCGTGCGCTGACATCGCGACGGCATGAAAGCGGTGCTGATGATGGCGCTGAAGTTCTCCCACCTTATTGACGACGTCATCCGGTAGCCGCTGGGCGATAAAATCGGAAATGACCACCGCATCAGCGTCGTACCACTCCGGGTTTTGCAGCCTTTCGATAATGGCGCGAAAACAGCTGGCGATATCTGTGCCGCCGCGAAAGCGCTGGCTTAAGAAGCGGATCGCCTGTTCAATGCCGTGCGGTCCCGTCAGCTCGTAACGCACCACCTCGCTTGAGAAGAGCATAATAAAGCAGCGCCGGTTGTCGGCCAGCGCAACCCGCATCAGCGCCAGACAGAAGGCTTTAGCGCATTGCTCGTTAAAACCGCCCATGGAGCCAGAGGTATCCACACAGACGATAAACGGCCCGCGCGGCTGTTCATCCACATCCTGGTGCACCACCGGGCGCTCGCTGATTTTCTCCCGCCAGGCATCGCCGTGTAGCCGGTAGGTGAGCAGCTGTTTTTCCACCAGCCGGCGGTAAAACTCATATTCCAGTTCGGTAATACCAAGGGTCGCCAGCTCTGGCGGCAGCAGGCGCAGGATATCGTCGCTTTGCTGCAGGCCATCCACCTGTTCCGGTACCGTGGCCGGTTCCCGCACCAGCGTGCGGAAGGTTTCCATCGGCGAATCTTTCTTCGGGACCGATTTTGCCTCTCTGGAGCGACCAAGCTGCTCTGCCAGTTTCATCAGTTCGGGCTGCTGGCTGAGAAAATCACCGTATTTGACGATAAGTTGCCAGTCGCCTCGTCTGAGCTGGCCCGCGCTCATATCCCACAACCGCCCGGCGGCGTTCTCGTTTTCGACCAGAATCGGCTCCAACTGGCCGCTGAGCGTCATCCGCTCCTGCACTTCGCTGAGCAGCTGTTCGCGCTCCTCTTCGAGCAACTGTTGGTTAAGCGTGGTGGCCTGCACCACGAGACTTAGCCGCCAGCGTTGCAAAAACAGCGTATGCATGGCGGCGGTAAAGGTGGCGTTATCGTCCACCAGTTGTTGCGCCTGGGCGGCAAATGGCGAGTGAACCTGATGCAGCAGCGCCAGAATTTGCGGCAGTTGTACGATAAACTGTGTGGTCGACAGCGACTGAGCACGCTGGAAGCAGGCGACTTCCTCGCTCAGTTCCTGAGGCACCGGAATCTCTTTGAGCCGTCGCCGGAGCCCCTCCCGCCAGCGGGGAATATCTTCTGAGATGGCGTTTTTCAGCCGGGGAAATTTTTCAAAGAACACGGCCAACTGCGGGGAGGCCAGCAGGGCAAGGATCATCTCTTCGATCAATCCCTCCTCGCTGACTGCCAGCATTACATTGAGCGTGTCCAGAGTGAGCATTAGTGTCGCGCCTGTTTTATCTGTGCGCCTACATCCTGCAGGCTTGCCTCAATACGACCTAACCAGTCGCCCTGAATAAACAGGCACTTTTGCTGTTCGCTAAAGCGGTTGTGCTGTTGGTACCACTCTTCTTCGAGCGCGTCCAGTTGCTGTTTTATCTCGGCAGGCATGCTGTCAGCCGATGTGCTTCCCGGCAGCGCCAGGCGGGTACCCTGCAGGCTCACGTCCCTGACGACCAGGTGTTGGCTGGCGTCAACGTCCATATTTAACACCTGCGCAAAACCAATACCGTTAAGTTTACCGCGGATCTCGCCGCCTTTTTCCAGCCAGTTTACCAGCGGTTGGCGTTCAAGGGTGATATGCACAACGTTCATATCGTGCAGCTTGAGCGGCTGCTGTAAAAGCAGGGTCAGCGTGGCATCCTGCAGCTCCGCCGGGAGTTCATAGTGCGGTTTGCGGCTGAACATTCCGCCGAGTTTAGTCACTTTTAACGCCGTTTTATCGCTTTGCTGCTGCTGGAGCTGTAATCGGCGCTGGGTAATAGCGCCCAGGCGGGTGAGCATGGCCTGCTGCTGCCAGGCGTGCCCGGTCATCAATATGTCCATCTGCTGCTGCATCAGATTCATGCTCTGAGCATCGTGCCACAGACAGTCTTTCAGCAGGATTAAATCCACAGGCGCAATGGCGTCGCGACCGCTGAAGAAGGCGCTGGCTTGCAGCAGACGGATCGCTTTTTTCCAGCGACGGTCTGACACATAGGGGGCGTTAGGCAGCGTATCCAGCTGCTGGCGCAACTGATAGATAAGCTCAAAGATGCTGTCGGTGAGCTTCACAGCACCGATTTGCGTCTGCCACTCGTGAAACTCTTCGTCAGTCACCTGGAGGTTTTCCGGCACCGGGTTGCTGGTTTCATCCTGCTGGCTTACCAGCATTGAACGGAAATTTCCCTTATCCTGGACTTTGTCCAGCCACAGGCGGATCAGCATACGGTCATAGAGCGCCTCAAGGCTGCTATCGGCTTCCGGTAATTCATTGGAGGCCGCCACCAGCAGGCGCATCGGGATTTTCGCTTCGCGGGCGCCGTTGCGGAAGTGGCGTTCGTTGATGGCGGTGAGCAGGGTGTTGAGAATAGCCGGTCCCGCTTTCCAGATCTCATCGAGAAAAACGATTTCGGCCTCGGGTAAATACCCCTGGGTCAGACGCTCATAGCGTCCTTCATCTTTTAACGCCTGGATGGAGAGGGGACCGAAAACTTCTTCAGGGGTGGAAAAGCGGGTCATCAGATATTCAAAAGCGCGGGCGTGCCGGAAGGCGAATTTTAAGCGGCGGGCGATAAGGCTTTTCGCGATGCCTGGCGGCCCGAGGAGAAAAACGCTTTCACCGCTGAGTGCCGCCAGTAGACAGAGCCGGATGGCGTGGCTACGCTCAAAGACGCCTTTTTCCAGTGCGCCGCTGAGCCGGGAAATTCTTTCTGCTAATAAATGTGATTGCGTCATAATAGAGTGGTATCCCTCCGCTTTTTATCCAGCTATCAAGCGATTATAGCCGCTAGTACAGGACGGGTAATAGAGCGGGGAATGCCTGAATTTTTTTTGAGCCAGGTTAATTTGCGTTGAGTTAGGGGTACGATTTCGCAGTTAATCGTGCATACTGTGCGTTTTTTGTGGGCCAAGGGACTAAGCACACATTTGTTTTATAATGTTTTATAAACGAAAGACTAGTCTATGAGCACTGATAATAAGCAATCGTTGCCCGCGATAACCCTCGCGGCAATTGGCGTGGTTTACGGCGATATCGGGACCAGCCCACTTTATACGCTTCGTGAATGTTTGTCTGGCCAGTTCGGCTTTGGTGTTGAACGTGACGCCGTGTTTGGTTTTCTGTCACTGATTTTCTGGCTACTGATTTTTACCGTTTCCATCAAATATATTACTTTCGTGATGCGCGCGGACAACGCCGGGGAAGGCGGCATCCTGACACTGATGTCGCTGGCAGGTCGCAACACGTCGGCGCGAATGACCTCAGTACTGGTGATCCTCGGACTTATCGGCGGCAGTTTTTTCTATGGCGAGGTGGTTATCACCCCGGCAATCTCGGTGATGTCGGCAATAGAGGGGCTCGAAATTATCGCGCCGCAGCTCGACAGTTGGATAGTGCCGATATCCATCGTCGTACTTACGCTGCTGTTCGCCATCCAGAAACACGGCACCGGCATTGTGGGTAAACTGTTTGCCCCGATCATGCTTATCTGGTTCCTGTTGCTGGCGGTGCTGGGCGCACGAAGCATCATCGCGAATCCGGAAGTGCTGCAGGCGCTGAATCCTTACTGGGCGGTACACTTTTTCCTCGAGTACAAAACCGTCTCCTTTGTTGCGTTAGGCGCGGTGGTGCTTTCTATCACCGGCGTGGAAGCGCTGTATGCGGATATGGGCCATTTCGGCAAGCTACCGATTCGCGTCGCCTGGTTCACGGTGGTGCTGCCGTCGCTGGCGCTTAACTATTTTGGCCAGGGCGCGCTGCTGCTGAAGAATCCGGAAGCGATTAAGAACCCGTTCTTCCTGCTGGCGCCGGAATGGGCGCTGATCCCGATGCTTATCATCGCAACCCTGGCGACGGTTATCGCCTCGCAGGCGGTTATCTCCGGCGTGTTCTCCCTGACCCGTCAGGCGGTGCGTCTGGGCTATCTGTCGCCGATGCGCATCATTCATACCTCCGAGATGGAGTCCGGGCAGATCTACATTCCGTTCGTTAACTGGATGCTGTATGTGGCGGTCGTTATCGTTATCGTGAGCTTTGAACACTCAAGTAACCTGGCGGCGGCATACGGTATTGCGGTGACGGGAACGATGGTGCTGACGTCGATTCTCTCCACCACGGTGGCGTTCAGAAACTGGCACTGGAACAAATACCTTGTGGGATGCATCCTTTTTGCCTTCCTGTTCATTGATGTGCCGCTGTTCTCGGCAAACCTCGATAAGCTGTTCTCCGGCGGCTGGCTGCCGTTGAGCCTGGGTCTGGTCATGTTCCTTATCATGACCACCTGGAAAAGCGAACGCTTCCGCCTACTGCGCCGTATGCACGAACATGGCAACTCTCTGGAAGCGATGATCGCATCGCTGGAGAAATCGCCGCCGGTGCGTGTGCCGGGAACCGCGGTGTATATGTCTCGCGCCCTGAACGTGATTCCCTTTGCCATGCTGCATAACCTGAAACACAACAAGGTGCTGCATGAACGCGTGATTCTGCTGACGCTGCGTACGGAAGATGCTCCTTATGTGCATAACGTCCGCCGTGTGCAGATTGAGCAACTGTCACCGTCGTTCTGGCGCGTGGTAGCAAGCTACGGATGGCGTGAGACGCCGAACGTGGAAGAAGTTTTCCATCGCTGTGGGCTGGAAGGTCTGAGCTGCCGGATGATGGAGACATCGTTCTTTATGTCCCACGAGTCGTTAATCATTGGCGACAGGCCGTGGTATCTGCGTCTGCGCGGCAAGCTGTATCTGATTTTGCAGCGTAACGCCCTGCGTGCGCCTGACCAGTTTGAGATCCCGCCTAACCGCGTGATTGAGCTGGGAACGCAGGTCGAGATTTAAGTTTTCAACCTATGCCGGGTAAACGTCGTGTTACCCGGCAGCCTCCTCTTCTTTTGTATCCCGGCATTTCACTGAGCGAAACGTTTCGACAGTGATCACAATTCTGTTACGTCCTGATGGTTTCCTGAACACTTTTGCGGCTACACTTATTTCAGCGAAACGTTTCGCTAGTGGAGCAGAAAGATGAAGAAAGGTGCGGTGCTTAATTCTGAAATTTCCTCGGTCATTTCCCGCCTTGGGCATACCGATACGCTGGTGGTGTGTGATGCAGGTTTACCTATCCCTCACAGCACGCAACGTATTGATATGGCATTAACCCAGGGAGTGCCTTCGTTTATGCAGGTGCTGGAAGTGGTTACCGCAGAAATGCAGGTTGAGGCGGCCATTCTCGCAGCGGAAATCAAACAACATAATCCGCAGCTTCACGAAACGTTGCTCAAGTTTATTGAGCAACTGCAACAACACCAGGGAAACACCATAGAAATTCGTTACACCCCCCATGAGCAATTCAAAAAACAAACCGCGGACAGTCAGGCGGTAATTCGCAGCGGGGAGTGCTCCCCGTATGCGAATATTATTCTCTGTGCTGGCGTCACGTTCTGAGGCCATCATGGACGCATTATTGCAGCTTAAAGGTATCGACAAAGCTTTCCCGGGCGTAAAAGCCCTTTCCGGCGCGTCGCTGAATGTTTATCCGGGGCGTGTAATGGCGCTGGTGGGTGAAAACGGCGCCGGTAAATCCACTATGATGAAAGTGCTGACCGGCATCTACACGCGAGATGCCGGTTCGCTCTCGTGGCTGGGAAAAGAAACCACCTTCAACGGTCCGAAGTCGTCGCAGGAAGCCGGGATCGGCATTATCCACCAGGAGCTGAACCTGATCCCGCAACTGACGATTGCGGAAAACATCTTCCTCGGCCGTGAGTTTGTTAACCGTTTTGGCAAGATCGACTGGAAAACCATGTACGCCGAAGCCGACAAGCTGCTGGCGAAGCTTAACCTGCGCTTTAAGAGCGACAGGCTGGTGGGTGAACTGTCGATCGGCGACCAGCAGATGGTGGAAATCGCCAAAGTGCTGAGCTTCGAGTCGAAGGTTATCATTATGGATGAGCCGACGGACGCGCTCACCGATACCGAAACCGAATCGCTGTTCCGCGTTATCCGCGAACTAAAATCGCAGGGGCGCGGCATTGTCTATATTTCCCACCGCATGAAAGAGATCTTCGAGATTTGCGACGACGTGACCGTCTTTCGCGACGGGCAGTTTATCGCCGAGCGTGAAGTGGCATCGCTTACCGAAGATTCGCTGATTGAAATGATGGTCGGTCGTAAGCTTGAAGATCAGTACCCGCATCTGGATAAAGCAGCGGGCGACCTTCGTCTGAAGGTGGATAACCTGTGCGGCCCGGGGGTTGAAAACGTCAGCTTTACCCTGCGCAAAGGCGAAATTCTTGGCGTATCCGGCCTGATGGGCGCGGGGCGCACGGAGTTGATGAAGGTGCTTTACGGCGCGCTGCCGCGTACCAGCGGGTACGTCACGCTGGATGGCCATGAAGTGGTCACCAAATCCCCGCAAGATGGGCTTGCGAACGGTATTGTCTATATTTCTGAAGACCGTAAACGTGACGGCCTGGTGCTGGGCATGTCGGTAAAAGAGAACATGTCCCTGACCGCTCTGCGCTACTTCAGCCGCAGCGGCGGGAGCCTGAAACATAAGGATGAACAGCAGGCAGTGAGTGATTTCATCCGTCTGTTTAACGTCAAAACGCCCTCAATGGAACAGGCGATTGGCCTGCTTTCCGGGGGGAATCAGCAGAAAGTGGCGATTGCCCGTGGTCTGATGACCCGACCCAAAGTGCTGATCCTCGATGAGCCGACCCGCGGCGTCGATGTCGGGGCGAAAAAAGAGATCTATCAGCTGATTAACCAGTTTAAGGCTGATGGCCTGAGCATCATCCTCGTCTCGTCCGAGATGCCGGAAGTGCTGGGCATGAGCGACCGCATCATCGTGATGCATGAAGGGCATCTCAGCGGTGAATTCACACGCGAGCAGGCCACTCAGGAAGTTTTGATGGCTGCCGCTGTGGGTAAGCTTAATCGTGTGAATCAGGAGTAAAAAAGATGACTACCCAGGCTGCTACTGGTCGCCGTTATTTCACTAAAGCGTGGCTGATGGAGCAAAAATCGCTGATTGCCCTGCTGGTGCTGATTGCGATTGTTTCGACCATGAGTCCGAACTTTTTTACCGTCAACAACCTGTTCAACATCCTGCAGCAAACCTCCGTTAACGCCATTATGGCGGTGGGGATGACGTTGGTCATTTTGACTTCGGGGATCGATCTGTCCGTCGGTTCTCTGCTGGCGCTGACCGGCGCGGTCGCCGCGTCGATTGTCGGTATTGAAGTGAATGCGCTGGTCGCTGTTGCCGCCGCTCTCGCATTAGGTGCGGCAATCGGCGCCATGACCGGCGTGATTGTCGCTAAGGGGCGCGTTCAGGCATTTATCGCCACGCTGGTGATGATGCTGCTGCTGCGCGGCGTCACCATGGTGTACACCAATGGCAGCCCGGTGAATACAGGGTTTACCGACAATGCCGATCTGTTTGGCTGGTTCGGTATCGGCCGCCCGCTGGGTATCCCGACGCCGGTGTGGATCATGGCGATTGTCTTCCTGGCGGCCTGGTACATGCTGCACCATACTCGTCTCGGCCGCTATATTTATGCGCTGGGCGGTAACGAAGCGGCGACGCGCCTGTCCGGCATTAGCGTCAACAAAGTTAAAATTATCGTTTATTCGCTGTGTGGTTTGCTGGCCTCTCTGGCGGGCATCATTGAGGTGGCGCGTCTTTCCTCTGCACAGCCAACGGCGGGTACCGGTTACGAGCTGGACGCTATCGCCGCGGTGGTGCTTGGCGGTACCAGCCTGGCGGGCGGCAAAGGTCGCATTGTTGGGACGTTGATCGGCGCACTGATTCTTGGTTTCCTGAATAATGGTTTGAATTTGTTAGGTGTTTCCTCCTATTACCAGATGATCGTCAAAGCGGTGGTGATTTTGCTGGCGGTGCTGGTAGACAACAAAAAGCAGTAACTGACGACACTACAGGACATCTCTGATATGAACATGAAAAAACTGGCTACCCTGGTTTCTGCTGTTGCGTTGAGCGCAACCGTAAGCGCAAACGCGATGGCGAAAGACACCATTGCGCTGGTCATCTCCACCCTGAATAACCCGTTCTTCGTTTCTCTGAAGGAGGGCGCGCAGAAAGAAGCGGACAAACTGGGTTATAACCTGGTGGTTCTGGATTCCCAGAACAACCCGGCGAAAGAGCTGGCAAACGTTCAGGACTTAACCGTTCGCGGCACCAAAATCCTGCTGATCAACCCGACCGATTCCGACGCGGTAGGTAACGCCGTTAAGATGGCTAACCAGGCGAAGATCCCGGTTATCACCCTTGATCGCGTTGCGTCTAAAGGCGAAGTGGTAAGCCATATTGCGTCTGATAACGTGCTGGGCGGCAAAATTGCGGGCGACTACATCGCGAAAAAAGCGGGTGAAGGCGCCAAAGTTATCGAACTGCAGGGTATTGCCGGGACGTCTGCGGCACGTGAGCGTGGCGAAGGCTTCCAGCAGGCCGTTGCGGCGCACAAATTTAACGTACTGGCCAGCCAGCCGGCAGATTTTGACCGTACTAAAGGTCTGAACGTCATGCAGAACCTGCTGACCGCGCATCCGGACGTGCAGGCCGTATTCGCCCAGAACGATGAAATGGCGCTGGGTGCGCTGCGCGCGCTGCAGACTGCAGGTAAATCTGATGTGATGGTTGTCGGATTTGACGGTACGCCGGATGGTGAAAAAGCGGTAAATGATGGCAAACTGGCAGCGACCGTTGCCCAGTTGCCGGAGCAGATTGGCGCGAAAGGCGTTGAGACTGCCGATAAGGTACTGAAAGGCGAGAAGGTTCAGGCCAAGTATCCGGTTGACCTGAAACTGGTCATCAAGCAGTAACCCGTGATTCAGATCTGATAAGGTCTGAGGGACAACGTAAAAAAGAAAAGCAGGGCACGCGCCACCGGCGCTAACACCGGTGGCGCACTTTACGGACAGACTTAACATGAAAAACACAGGCAATCTCGTCGTCCTTGGCAGTATCAATGCCGATCACATTCTCAACCTTGATGCTTTCCCGACACCTGGCGAAACCGTCACCGGACACCATTATCAGGTCGCGTTCGGCGGTAAAGGTGCGAACCAGGCCGTTGCGGCCGGACGCAGTGGCGCGAAGATTTCGTTCATCGCCTGTACCGGTGAAGACGACATCGGCGAACGCATCCGCAAGCAACTCGCGTGCGACAACATTGATGTTGCGCCTGTGCGAGCGGTGAAAGGCGAATCGACCGGCGTGGCGCTGATTTTCGTCAACGCGGAAGGGGAGAATGTTATCGGCATTCATGCCGGCGCGAACGCGGCGCTCTCACCAGAGCAAGTGGCCGCTGAGCATGCGCGTATCGCCAGCGCCGATGCGCTGTTAATGCAGCTGGAATCTCCGCTGGAAAGCGTACTGGCGGCGGCGAAAATCGCCCACCAGAACAAAACGACCGTCGTGCTTAACCCGGCTCCGGCCCGTGCACTCCCGGATGAGCTGCTGGCGCTGGTGGACATCATCACCCCTAACGAAACCGAAGCAGAGAAGCTGACAGGCATTCGGGTAACGAACGATGACGACGCGGCGAAAGCGGCGCAGGCGCTACATGCCAAGGGCATTGACAGCGTGATTATTACGCTCGGCAGCCGCGGCGTGTGGGCGAGCCAGCAGGGTAAGGGCCAGCGCGTTCCTGGCTTTCGCGTAAAAGCTGTCGACACTATCGCCGCGGGTGATACCTTCAACGGTGCGCTGATGACCGCATTACTGGAAGAAAAGCCGTTGCCAGAAGCGCTGCGTTTCGCTCATGCGGCGGCGGCGATCGCCGTGACCCGCAAAGGGGCCCAACCCTCCGTTCCATGGCGCGAAGAGATTGATGAATTCCTACGTCAGCAGAGGTAATGCTTGGCTACCATGAAGGATGTAGCCCGCGCGGCGGGCGTTTCCACTTCAACCGTTTCTCACGTTATTAATAAAGACCGCTTTGTTAGTGAGGCTATCACTGGCAAAGTGGAAGCGGCGATCAAGAGCCTCAACTACGCGCCGTCTGCGCTGGCGCGCAGCCTCAAGCTCAATCAGACTCGCACTATCGGTATGCTGATTACCGCCAGTACCAACCCGTTTTATTCCGAACTGGTGCGCGGCGTTGAACGCAGCTGCTTTGAACGCGGCTACAGCCTGGTGTTATGCAATACCGAAGGCGATGAACAGCGAATGAACCGTAACCTTGAGACGTTGATGCAAAAACGCGTCGATGGCTTACTGTTGCTGTGCACCGAAACCCATCAGCCGTCGCAGGAAATTATGCAGCGCTACCCGTCGATTCCGACGGTGATGATGGACTGGGCGCCGTTCGACGGCGACAGCGATCTGATTCAGGACAATTCGCTGCTGGGCGGCGATATGGCGACTCAGTATTTAATCGACAAAGGCTATACCCGCATTGCCTGCATCGCCGGTCCGCTGGATAAAACCCCGGCCCGTCTGCGACTGGAAGGCTACCAGGTGGCGATGCAGCGCTGCGCCCTGCCGATCGCGCAAGGCTATATTATCACCAGCGATTTTGAATTCGGCGGCGGGTTTACCGCCATGCAGACGCTGCTTGCGCTTCATGAACCGCCTCATGCGGTCTTTGTCGGCAACGACGCCATGGCCGTGGGCGTCTATCAGGCGCTGTATCAGGCCGGTTTGCGGATCCCGCAGGATATGGCGGTGATTGGTTATGATGATATTGAACTCGCCCGCTATATGACGCCGCCGCTAACGACTATTCATCAGCCGAAGGATGAGCTGGGGGAACTGGCTATCGATGTGCTTATCCATCGCATGGCGCAACCCGGGCAGAAACAGCAGCGTGTACAGCTTACGCCCGAGCTGGTGGTGAGAGGCTCAGTCTAGCGTTTGTGCCGCTCCTTAATCAGGTTGCGGCCATCTTTTTGCTTCAGCAGTATAAACATGACCGCCGACACAATAGTAATTACCCCCATCGTAATAAAGGTGTAGTGGAACTGCTCCACGGTATTTGTACCGTCGATACCTTCATAGAAGCGCAGCACCGCCGCGCTGATCGCAACCCCAAGGCTGATGGATAGCTGCTGCGTTACCGCCAGCACGCTGTTGCCGCTGCTGGCGTTTTCGTCCGTTAAGTCGGCAAGGGTAATGGTGTTCATCGAGGTGAACTGCGTCGACATCGCCATTCCCAGCACAAACAGCGGCAAAATCAACATCCAGACCGGCATCGACGGCGTCTGCAACGAGAACTGCGCGATCATCAGCCCGATAAATACGGTGATCCCAACCAGTGTTTTCCGGTAGCCTAGCCAGTTAAGGACCTGCGTCACCGTTGATTTGGCGATAATCGAACCGACTGCCGTCGGCGCCATCATGCAGCCGGCGATAATCGCCGGATAACCAAAACCGACCTGCAGCATCAGCGGCATCAGAAATGGAACGCAGCCGGTTCCCAGGCGGGTGGCCAGGTTACCGGCAATGCCGACTGAAAAGGTGCGCGTTCTGAACATCGGTAGCGCAATCAACGGGGTAGGATGACAGCGAGCGTGAAAAATGTAGGCTGTCAGCAGCAGCAGGCTGAGGGCGACGATAGCCAGCGCAAGCCAGGTCGATACTATTTTTTCTCCGAACAGC
>NZ_JAFAGS010000043.1 GCF_019237635.1 Pluralibacter sp. | reverse complement strand
GTCGCGGAGAACACCGTTGACGGCATCATCGCGCCGCTGTTCTTCCTCCTGCTGGGCGGGGCGCCGCTGGCGATGGCCTACAAGGCGGTGAATACCCTCGACTCCATGGTGGGCTACAAGCACGAAAAATACCGGGCGATCGGCATGGTCAGCGCCCGCCTGGATGATCTGGCGAACTACATTCCCGCACGTCTCAGTTGGCTATTGCTGAGCGTCGCCGCGTTTCTGTGCCGAAACGATGGCTCCCGCGCGCTGCGTGTTGGTTGGCGAGATCGCTACAACCACAGTAGCCCCAACTGCGCGTGGGCGGAGGCGACCGTGGCTGGTGCGCTGGGCATCCAGCTCGGCGGTCCCAATGACTATTTCGGTCAGCGCGTCGAAAAACCGTGGATTGGCGACGCGCTGCGCCCGATTGCCGTAGACGATATTTCCCGAACGATTCGACTGATGTGGGTCGCTTCCACCCTGGGGCTGGCGCTGTTTATCGTAGCGCGCTGGCTGGCGGTTGGCGTGGCCTGAGGACAAGAGACAATGCAATACATCCAGCAACCCCAGGCGATTGAAGCCAAAAGTTTCGACATCATTGGCGAGATAATCCGCGAAACGCGTCCGGAGTATCAGTTCGCCAGCCCGCTGCATGAGGCGATCATCAAGCGGGTGATCCACACCACTGCGGATTTCGACTGGCTGGATATTCTCTGGTTTTCCGAGGATGCGCTGGAGCAGCTTTGTGCGGCGCTGAGTCGCTCGTCTGTTATCTATACCGACACCACGATGGCGCTTTCCGGAATCAACAAAACGCTGTTGGCCAGATTTGGCGGTGAGTGTCGCTGTTACATCAGCGATCCGCGTGTGGTGGCGCAAGCGAAAGCGCAGGGGATCACCCGCTCGATGGCGGCGGTGGATATTGCGGTAACGGAAGAGAGCGAAAAGGTGTTTGTTTTCGGCAATGCGCCAACCGCGCTGTTCCGTCTGCTGGAGCATGATGTCGCCGTCCGCGGCGTGGTGGGCGTGCCAGTGGGGTTTGTCGGTGCGGAGGAATCGAAAGAGGCGCTGACGCACAGCAAGCTCCCTGCCATTGCGGCGCTCGGGCGTAAAGGCGGCAGCAACGTGGCGGCCGCAATTGTTAACGCCATCCTTTACCACCAGCAGGGGGCGCGATGAGCGAACAAATCTTCGACGCTCCGGTGTGGCATAACGGCAAGGCATTGCGCAAAGGCTACACCACGGGCTCTTGCGCCACCGCAGCGGCAAAAGTCGCCGCGCTGATGGTGCTGCGCCAGCATCTGATTCATCAGGTGTCGATTGTGACGCCTTCCGGCGTCACGCTGTGCCTGAACGTTGAGTCTCCGCACATCGAAGGACAGCAGGCCATTGCCGCTATCCGCAAAGACGGTGGGGATGACGTTGACGCCACGCACGGAATGCTGATTTTCGCGCGCGTGACGCTGAACGACAGCGGCGAGATAGCGCTGCTGGGCGGCGAAGGCGTGGGTACTGTGACGCGCAAAGGCATCGGTCTGCCCATCGGCAGCGCGGCAATCAACCGCACGCCCCGTCACACTATCGAGTCTGCGGTGCGCGAGGCGATTGGCCCGGCGCGCGGGGCCGATATTGAAATCTTTGCGCCTGAAGGCGAAGCGCGGGCGCAGAAAACCTATAACGCCCGCCTCGGCATTCTGGGCGGAATATCAATTATCGGCACAACTGGCATCGTGACGCCGATGTCGGAGGAGAGCTGGAAACGTTCGCTCTCGCTGGAACTGGAAATTAAACACGCCGCCGGGCTGGAGCGGGTGGTGCTGGTGCCGGGCAATCACGGCGAACGCTTTGTGCGTGAACAGATGGGCATCGAAGCCGATGTGGTGGTCACCATGAGCAACTTCGTCGGCTACATGATTGAAGAAGCGGTGCGGTTGGGATTTCGCCAGATTGTGCTGGTCGGCCATCCCGGTAAGCTCATCAAAATTGCCGCTGGTATCTTCCACACCCACAGCCATATTGCCGATGCGCGCATGGAAACGCTGGTGGCGCATCTGGCGCTGCTCGGCGCGCCGTTGGAATTGCTGACTTTAGTCAGCGACTGCGACACCACCGAAGCGGCAATGGAGCATATCGATGCCTACGGCTTTGGGCATATCTACAACCATCTTGCCGGGCGTATCTGCCAGCGCGTCATGCAGATGCTGCGCTTTACCCAAAATCCGCCGACCTGTGACGCCATTATGTTCTCTTTCGACAACCAGGTGCTGGGTAGCAATCGCCCGGTCAACGCGATCGCCGGGGAGATGCAATGTTAACGGTAGTAGGAATGGGGCCTGCGGGGCTGCATCTGATGACGCCCGCCGCCCGTGATGCGGTAGAGAACGCGGATGCGCTGGTGGGCGGCAAACGCCATTTGGCGCAGTTTCCGGCATTTAGCGGCGAGACGTTTGCCCTTGGCGCCAACATCCCTGAACTGCTGGCCTGGATTGCGTCCCGGCCGGATAAGAATGTGGCGATTCTGGCCTCCGGCGACCCGCTGTTTTACGGCATTGGCACGCGGATGGTCGCGCATTTTGGTCTTGCGCGCGTACGCATTATTCCGGGTATCAGCGCGGTGCAGTATCTGTGCGCGCAGGCGGGAATCGACATGAACGAGATGTGGCTCACCAGCAGCCATGGCCGCCACGTGAATGTCGATGAGCTGGCGCGACATAACAAGGTGGCGATGGTGACCGACAACCAATGCGGACCGAAAGACATCGCGGCGCAGCTGGTGGCGCGAGGAAAGGGCCATCGATGGATGGTGATTGGCGAAAACCTGGCGATGGAAAATGAACGGATCCACTGGCTGCCCGTCAGTGAGGTCAAGGTCGACTATGAGATGAACGCAGTGGTGATCCTCGATGAAAGATGAGCTTTTTCTGCGCGGCGAGACGGTGCCGATGACCAAAGAAGCCGTACGCGCGCTGGCCCTCGCAAAACTGGAGCTGCACCGCGCCCGCCACCTGATTGACGTTGGGGCGGGGACCGGGAGCGTGTCGATTGAAGCCGCGATGCAATTTCCTTCTCTGCACGTGACGGCCATCGAGCGTAACCCGGCGGCTCTGCGGCTGCTCGAGGAAAACCGCCAGCAGTTTGCCTGTAGCAACATTGACATTTTGCCGGGTGTAGCGCCGGTGCCGGTGGCTGAAAAAGCCGATGCGGTGTTTATGGGCGGCAGCGGTGGTCATCTGACGCCGCTTATCGACTGGTCCCTGCGCCAGCTGCATCCCGGTGGTCGTCTGGTGATGACGTTTATCCTGATGGAAAACCTCAATACCGCGCTGGCGCACCTGCAGCAGGCTGGCATACAGGATGTCGATTGTCTGCAAATGCAGGTATCAACGTTCGCCACGCTCGGCGCTGGCCACTATTTCAAACCGAATAATCCCGTTTTTGTTATCGCCTGTCAGAAGGAAGAACACCATGTCTGAGACGTTTGATCCCCGTTGTGTGTGGTTTGTCGGCGCAGGTCCGGGCGACCGCGAGCTGATTACTCTGAAGGGGTACCGGTTGTTACAGCAGGCGCAGGTGGTCATTTATGCCGGTTCGCTTATCAATACCGAACTGCTGGAATATTGCCCGAAAGGGGCGGAGTGCCACGACAGCGCGGAACTCCATTTAGAACAGATTCTTGATTTGATGGAAACTGGCGTAAAAGCCGGAAAAACGGTGGTACGTCT